>NZ_JBYIQP010000064.1:0-40553 GCF_057707665.1 Actinacidiphila sp. bgisy167
AGCGCAGCCTGGTGCGCAACCACGACAGGGCCGCCTCCCCCTGCGCCCGCTGGAAGCCGCGCAGTGTCGGCAACCCCGGGGGCGCGGGGCGCCGAGCGTGCGTCAGGAACATCCCGGCGAGGGCGGCCAGCGCCGCGTCCACCGCGGCCGGATCCGCGTCGCGCGCCACAGGGTGGACGGCGAAGATCCGCTCCGGCTCGGGGCCGCCCTGCATCAAGACGCTGGGCAGCATGCACAGCAGGTCGAACCACGGCGTGGAGGTGCACGCCCACGGCCAGTCCACGAACACGACCCCGCCGTCGCCGGTGAGCAGGACGTTGTCGGCGCGAAGATCGCCATGAGCCAGTGTGTCGCCGGCCAGCGCCTCGGCCCAGCCCGACTCCAGGGCGGCGAGCTCGCCCAGATGCGCCGCCGCCCAGGGATCGAGGCCGTGCAGGTCGTCCGTTCCGGCGTCCCGGTCGGCGGCCAGCCGCGCCCATCCGCCGAAGCTCTCCGCAAGACGCTCGACGGCGGACGGCACCTGCAACGGGCTCGGGGTCAGTCGGGCGGTGAGGGCGGTCATCGCGTCCAGGACCCGGCGCAGCTCTCCCGGGTCCCAGGGCTGCGCCGGGGTGCGGCCTGGCACGTCCTCGAAGGCCAGCACGACCCAGCCGTCCTGCTCGAAGGAGTGCAGAAGGCGCGGTGCCGGGATGTCCTCGGGCAGTCCGGCCGCGATCCGTGCCTCGGCCCGGTGGATGTGCGGGGTATCCGGGTTCTGAGCCGGGCTGACCGCCTTCACGAAGGCTCGGCGGCCGTCGGCGAGGGTGAGGCGGGCCGCCACGCCCGGGGAGAAGCCGCCCGTCTGGTTCTCGGCCCGGGCCACGGGCGCGCCCAACCGGGCCTCCACGGCGACGGCCAGATCGCGGGGCAGGGCCGCCCAGGGCAGGCGGGTGCGGGGCGTCAGTGTCATTCCCCGAGCATTGCGGGCTTCGCCCGCGGGGGCCAAGGGGTTTTGTCGTGTGCGGTGCGTCGCTTTGTGCGGGTGCGGGTGCGGGTGCGGGTGCGGGTGCGGGTGCGGTGCGTGGTGCGGGTGAGTTGTGGCTGCGGTTGGGGTTTCTCCCCCGCCCACCTCCAGGCGCCCCGGACGATGGGTGCGGGGTGCGCACAACCTGCAAGGCGGCCACTGAACGCGCCGGGCGCCGGGCGGGAGGGCGGGGGAGACACCTCGACCGCCACCACGCACGACCCGCGCACGGCAACGGTGCCGCACACGCGAAGCGTTGACAGTGCCCCGGGGGCCTCCCTACGCTCCCGTTCACGTGATTGAAACGTATCAATACCGCGCATGCGAATTGAAACGTTTAAACTCCCCGTTCCGAGAGGTGTTCATGAAACGCCGCCCGCCAACACTCCCCCGCCGCCTCACCCTTCTCGCCCTCTCCCTGGGCCTGACGCTCACCGCCGCCGCCACCCCTCAGGCCTACGCCGACCACGGGCCGGCGGCCCGCAACCACGCCCCCGGCGCCCCCACTGGGCTGACGGTGGACGACCGCACCGAGCCGCTCGCCCTCGACGGCGCGCCGCGCTTCGGCTGGCTGCCCCGCGACACCGACTCCGACGAGGTCCAGACCGCCTACCAGGTCGTCGTCCGCGTCCCCGGTGGCCGCACCGTCTGGGACAGCGGCAAGGTCAGCGGTTCCGAGCAGTCCTGGGTGCCGTACGCCGGGCCCGCGCTGGCCCCCGGCACGGTGTACCAGTGGAAGGTGCGGACCTGGGACCGGGCCGGTGCGGCCTCCCCCTTCTCGGCCGGCGCGTCCTTCGGCACGGGCCTGACCGACCAGGACTGGTCCGGCGCCCAGTGGATCCGCCGTCCCGCCACCGGGAACGACGCGAGCAACGAGTGGACGGCCGCCCGCAAGGTCGTCCGGGTGTCCGCCGGCAGCCCCGTGGTCGGCGCCCGGGTGTACGTCGCGGCCTCCGGCGACTGGCAGGTCGACGTCAACGGCGAGACCGTGCAGCGCAGTTCCTCTTACGAGTACGCCGGCGAGGGCTTCTACGACGTCGCCGCGCTGGGGGGCGTCAAGGCCGGACGGGATCTGGCCGTCGGTGTGATCACGCACTACTGGTCCTGCAAGTGCCAGGGCCGGGCCAACGGCCCGGTCGCCCCCGAGGGCCCCTCCGGGCTGCTGGTCAAGGTGGTGGTCGAGCACGCCGACGGCACCCGTGACGTGGCGGTCTCCGACGGCACCTGGAAGGTCCACCGCTACGAGGCCCAGCGGGTCGACACCCTGACCTACCGCAACAGCGACGCCGGCGACCGCGTGGAGTACTACGACGCCACCGCCGAGCAGACCGGCTGGGACACCCCCGGCTACGACGACTCCGACTGGGCCGCCGCCACCGTCATCGGCGCCCACCCTCGGCCGAACCCGGAGAACTGCGCGTCCTACGAGGGAAGTGCTTCCCCCTGCGCCTTCACCCACCTGTCGGCGCTGCAGGCCCACCTCACACAGCAGACCGTCCACCCGGTCTCGCTGCTGCACCTGCCCGACGGCACCGTCCTCGCCGACTTCGGGAAGGTGTACGCGGCGGTGCCCTCGGTGCGGCTGCGCTCCGGCACCGCCGGCCGGCAGCTGACGCTCACCACCAGCTACCGGCGCAGCAACTCCACGCTGACCGCCGCCGTGCGGGCCGGGGACGCCGCCGTGACGCTGGCGAACGCGGCGAACGTCCACACCGGCGACGAGATCGTGGTGGACGCGCCCGCCGCGGGGTACGGGGCCGGGCACCCCGAGTCCCGCACCGCGACCGCCGTGGACGGCGCGAAGGTGACCCTGGACCGCCCCTTGGAGAAGGACCACGCCGCCGCGAGCTGGGTGGAGAACTCCCGGGCCGGAACGGCCGGTCTGGACACCCAGGGCAGCAACATGCGCTTCTACTACACCGAGAAGGACGGTCCGCAGACCGCCCGGGCCTTCACCTACTGGGGCTGGCGCTACCTGCAGATCAGCGACCCGGGCGAGAAGCTGACCACGCGGGACGTCGCCGCCGTCGTGCAGAACACCGACGCGGCCCACCCCGCCACGTTCAGCAGCAGCGACGACACCCTGGACCGGGTCTTCTCCTTGATGCAGCGTTCGGCGCTGCAGTCCGCGCAGAACGTCTTCCTGGACACCCCGACCCGTGAGAAGGGCCAGTTCCTCGGCGACACCGTCGACGAGTCCTTCGCGACGATGGCCGCGTCGGGCGAGCGCGGGCTGACCCGCCAGGCCATCGTGTCCTTCATGAACTCGCAGGCGCGCTACTGGTCCAACGGCGCCATGAACTCCGTCTACCCCAATGGCGACGCGAAGCGGGACATCCCCGACTACACCGAGATGTTCCCCGAGTGGGTGCTGCGCTACTACCGCACGACGGGCGACCGGGAACTGCTCGCGCAGGCCATGCCCGTGATGCGCAACATCGCCGACTACATCTCCTCGGCGGTGGACGACCGCGGTCTGGTCGCCGATCTGCCCGGCGGCAGCGGCGCGTACCTGCACGGCATCATCGACTGGCCGTCCCCGATGCGGTACGGCTATGTCACCGACGGCAACGTGAACCGCACCGTCGTGAACGCCCTCGGCGTCGGCGCGATGCGGTCGGTCGCCGAGGCGGCCGGGGCGCTCGGCGACCACGCCACCCAGGAGGTCTACGGCGACCGCGCGGACCGGCTGGCGGCGGCGATGCGCGAGCACCTGCGCGACGGCGGCACCGGGCTGTGGTCGGACGGGCTCGCCACCGGCGGTGCCCTGATCGAGCACCGCAGCGAGCACGCGCAGAGCTTCCCCGTCGCCTACGGAGTCGCGAAGCCCTCCGAGTACGCGGCGCTGGGAGCTGAGATGTCCCGGCAGGGGATGCGCCAGGGGCCGATGACGCTGCGGACCCTGCTGGGGGCGCTGCGGGTCGTGGACCGGCCGGACACGCTGGTGCAGATCCTCACCGATCCCTCCTCCGACGGGCCCGCGCAGGTCCTGGCCGAGGGCGGCACCTTCCTGTGGGAGCAGTGGACGCCGGGCTGCGCGAGCAGCGACTGCGCGCCCGGTGAGGTCTCGCAGAGCAGCAGCGAGAGCATGTCGCACGGCTGGGGCGGCGCGGGTGTCGTCGGGGTACTGGAGGGCGTCCTCGGCCTCACGGTGACGAGCCCCGGCGCGGCGACGGTGCGGATCGCCCCGGCGGACGCCGGCGTGAGCCACGCCTCGGGCACCCAGTGGACCGAGCGCGGCACCGTCGGCGTCGACTGGCGGCGCGGGCCGCACGGTGTGGACACGACGGTCGACGTGCCGGTCAACGTGACGGCGACGGTCGCACTGCCCGTGGTGGCGGGCGGCCGCTACACCGCGTCCGGCAGCGACGCCGCGTACCTGGGTGTCCAGGACGGCCGCGCGGTCTACCGGGTCGGTTCGGGCCGCACCCACTTCACGGCCCGCGGCTGATCCCCCTTCCCTCCCCGGCGCACGCGACGGCCTCGAGCCCGCGTGCGCCGGGGGGATCCATCTCCGGGGCCTGCGCCTTACCGCCCGCGCCGGCCGGGTGCGGCGGGGGCCGGTGGGGCGAGGGCGGCGGCGAGCACGGCCGGCGCCTCGGCGAGGGACGGGCCGTACCAGGTCAGGTGGCGGCCGCTGACAAGGGCCGCGGGTATGTCCGGGAACGCCTCGGGACCGTCGTCCGCCGTGAACGGGTACGGCTCGTCCGGGAGCACCACGAGGTCCGCCCCGCTGCCGGTGAGCTCGTCGACCGGCACCCGCGGATACCGCTCCTCGTGGTCCCCGTAGACGTTCTCGACGCCCAGCCGGGCCAGCAGGTCACCGGCGAACGTGTCCCGGCCGAGCACCATCCAGGGCCGGCGCCAGACGGGGACGACGGCCTTGCGGGGACGGCCGGCGGGGTGCGGCGACGCGGACGCCCAGGCCTGCTCCGCGGCGTCGAGCCAGGACGGGCGCGGCAGCCCGCAGGCCTCCACCAGCACGCGGTGCAGTTCCCGGAATGCCTGCGGAAGGCTGCGCACCTCGGTGACCAGAACCGTCAGGCCGGCGGCGCGCAGGGCCGCCAGATCGGGCGCGCGGTTCTCCTCCTCGTTGGCGATCACCAGATCGGGGGCGAGCCCGACGATCTGCGCGATGTCCGGGTTCTTGGTGCCCCGCACCCGCGTGACGCGCAGGTCGGCCGGCTGGCTGCACCAGTCGGTCGCTCCCACGAGCACGGCGGGCGACGTGGACGCCACCGCCTCGGTGAGCGAGGGGACGAGGGAGACCACACGCCGTGCGGGGCCGAGGTCGCGAGGGGTCATGTCTCCACCGTATCCACCCCCGCCGCAAGGGGTGGGCCGGACGGCGCGCTCCCTCGGGTGGGGAGGCGCCGGGCGCCGCGCCGCCCGGCGCCTCGCGCCTGTCAGCCGACCGGGGCGAGCCGGTCCACCAGGCCGGGACGGGCGTCGAGCCAGCGGCGGACGCCGTCCTGCTCATGGCCCTGGCCCGCCTTGTGCACGGCTCCCTCCAGCCCGGTCAGTTCCGCCTCGCTCAGCTTGAAGTCCTTCAGCCACGCCGCGACCCGCGGCTCGTCGCCGGCGAAGCCGTCGCGGGCGAGGGTGTGGACGCCGTCGCCCTTGCCCCAGGCCCCGAGCGGGTCCTCGAGCTTCTTCAGGCTGTGCTCGCTGTAGGTCCAGTGCGGGGACCACAGGGTGACGACGACGGGTTCCTTCGCCTTGATGGAGCGGTCGAGCTGCGCGAGCATACTCGCCGTCGAGCCGGTGGTGACCTTGTACTCGCCCTTCAGCCCGTACGCGTCCAGGACGGTCTCGTCGAGCATCCTCATCATCCCGGCGCCGGGCTCGATGCCGATGATCCGGCCGCCGAACTGCTTGCCCTTGCCCTTGAGGTCGGCGAGCGAGTCGACGTCCTTGACGTAGGACGGCACGGTCAGTTCGAGCGAGGTGGGTCCGTACCAGGAGCCGTAGTCGTCCAGCTCGTTCTTGTACTTCTCCCAGTACGACCGGTGTGTGACGGGCAGCCACGAGTCGGTCTCGAAGTCGACCCGCCCCGCGGACATGCCGGTGTAGAGCGCGCCGACGTCGTACTGGGTGACCTTCGGCGCGTAGCCGCGCCGCTCGAGCAGTTCCTTCCACAGGTAGGTGGAGGCGATGCCCTCGTCCCAGGGGATGTAGCCGATGTCGACCCGGCGGCCCTTGCCGACGTTGTCGGCCTGCGGGACGGCGCTCTTCTCGTCGGCGGCGCCGAAGACGTTCACCCCGCCCGCGACCAGCGCGAGGGCGACGATGCCGACGACGGCGACGGAGGTCTGCGGCCGGTACGTCCACAGCCGCCGACCGCGCGGGGAGGCCGCGGCCGCGGCGCGCCGGCCCAGCGGGGAGACGCGCGTGCCGAGGGCTCCGGTGACACGGTCGAGGTACATGGCGAGGATGACCACCGACAGGCCGGCCTCGAAGCCGAGGCCGATGTCGACCTGGCTGATGGCGGTGAAGACGGAGGCGCCCAGGCCGCCGCCGCCGACCATGCCGGACATGACCACCATGGAGAGCGCCAACATGATCACCTGGTTGACGCCCGCCATGACCGTGGGCAGCGCCAGCGGCAGTTGCACCCGCAGCAGGGTGCTGCGGGGGGTGGTGCCGAAGGCCTCCGCAGCCTCGACGAGTTCCGCGTCGACCTGCCGGATGCCGAGTTCGGTCATGCGCACGCCCGGCGGCAGGGAGAAGACGATGGTGGCGATGATGCCGGGGACCTGGCCGACACCGAAGAAGAAGATGCCGGGGATCAGGTAGACGAACGCCGGCATGGTCTGCATGAAGTCCAGCACCGGGCGCAGGGCGGCGGAGACCCTGCGGTCGCGCGCCGCCCAGATGCCGAGCGGCACGGCGAGCACGATGGTGATCACGGTGGCGACGAGCACCAGGGACAGGGTGTCCATGGCCGCCTCCCACTGCCGCACGGAGACGACGAGGGCCAGGCCCGCGAAGGCCAGCACACCCGCGGTCAGACCGCGCAGCCACAGGGCGAGGACGGCGAGGATGCCGGCGAGCAGCAGCGGGGCGGGGGCCTGGAGGACGGCGTCCAGGCCGTCGTACAGGCCGGAGACGACGGCTCTGATCACGTCGAAGAGCGGACCGAAGTGGTCGCGCAGATAGGTGACGGCGCTGTCGGTCCAGTCGCCGAGGGGCAGCCTAGGCACGCGCCGCCTCCTTCACGGCGGCGGGGGCCGGGTCCGCGGAACAGGGTGTGCGCGGGCCGTCGGGGGCGCCGAGCGCGGCCAGCAGCCGGTCCTTGGTGATCACGCCGACCACGCCGCCCGCCTCGCCGCGGACGGCCACGGGATGCGCGGTGCGCGCGCTGAGCGGCAGGACGTCCGCGAGGGCGGTGCCCAAAGTGACGGTCTCGCAGTGGCAGTCGCCGGCGCCGGCGCGCGGCGGCGGCTCCATGACGGTGCCCGCGGTCAGCACGCGGGAGCGGTCGACGTCGTGCACAAAGGAGCTGACGTAGTCGTCGGCGGGGCGCAGCAGGATGTCCTCGGGGGTGCCGATCTGCACGATGCGCCCGTCGCGCATGACGGCTACGCGGTCGCCGAGGCGCATGGCCTCGTTGAGGTCGTGGGTGATGAAGACGATGGTCTTGCGCAGGCTGCCCTGGAGTTCGAGCAGCTGGTCCTGCATGTCGCGTCGGATCAGCGGGTCCAGGGCGCTGAAGGACTCGTCCATGAGGAGCACACCGGCGTCCGTGGCGAGTGCGCGGGCCAGGCCCACACGCTGCTGCATCCCGCCGGAGAGCTCGTCGGGCCGGGAGTCGCCCCAGCCGGACAGGCCGGTGAGTCCCAGGGCCCGCGCGGCCCTCTCCTCGCGTTCCCCGCGGCCGACGCCCTGCACCTCCAGGCCGTACGCGGCGTTCTGCAGCACACTGCGGTGCGGGAAGAGCGCGAAGTGCTGGAAGACCATGCTGATGCCGTGCGAGCGCACACGGCGCAGTTCGCCGGGGCTGAGTGCGGTGAGGTCGCGGCCGTCGAAGAGCACCCGCCCCGCGGTCGGGGGAGTGAGCCCGTTGAGCGTGCGCAGCAGGGTGGACTTGCCCGATCCGGACAGGCCCATGACGACGAAGATCTCGCCCTCGCGGACGTCGAAGCTCGCGTCGATCACCGCCGCGGTCGTACCGCTCTCACGCAGCTCGTCGCGCCCGGCTCCGGCCTTGAGACGGCGCACGCCGTCCTCGGGGTCGGCGCCGAACACCTTGTACAGATGCTCTGCCTGCAGCCTGTACACATACACCTCACGTGTCGAAGGAAGCCCGACCGGCTGCCCCCGCACGCAGGTCGCGGAGCGCTCCTGTCCCGCTCCGGGACGGCGGGTGCCCCGGCCCGGGCGGAGCAAACCCCTCCGTGAGACAGGTCACGGTGTCGCAGGGGTGCGGCATCATCGGCATGTGACTCGACGCCTGATGCTCCTCGACACCGCCAGCCTCTACTTCCGCGCGTACTTCGGCGTGCCCGACTCGGTGCGCGCGCCGGACGGCTCACCGGTCAACGCCGTGCGCGGGCTGCTGGACTTCATCGCCCGGCTGGTCGCCGACCGCTCCCCCGACGACCTGGTGGCCTGCATGGACGCGGACTGGCGCCCGCAGTGGCGGGTGGATCTGATCCCCTCGTACAAGGCGCACCGCGTCGCGGAGGAGGTGCCCGGCGGTTCGGACGTCGAGGAGGTCCCGGACACCCTGTCGCCGCAGGTCCCGGTGATCGAGGCCGTGCTGGACGCGCTGGGCATCGCCCGGGTGGGCGTCGCGGGCTACGAGGCGGACGACGTGATCGGCACCCTGGCGGGCCGGGCGGCGGGCCCGGTGGACATCGTCACGGGCGACCGCGACCTGTTCCAACTGGTGGACGACGCCCGCGGGGTGCGGGTGCTGTACCCGGTCAAGGGCGTGGGGGCGCTCGACGCGGTGGACGAGGCCTGGCTGCGCGCCAAGTACGGTGTGGACGGCCCCGGATACGCGGACCTGGCCCTGCTGCGCGGCGACCCGAGCGACGGCCTGCCGGGCGTGCCCGGCATCGGCGAGAAGACGGCCGCCAAGCTGCTGGACGCGTACGGCGACCTGGCCGGGATCATGGCCGCCGCCCTCGACCCGGCCTCCAAGGTGACCCCGGCGCAGCGCAAGCGGCTGCGGGAGGCCGGGGAGTACCTGGCGGTCGCGCCCAAGGTGGTCCGGGTCGCCTGCGACGTGCCGCTGCCGGACTTCTCCCCGCGGTTGCCGCACGAGCCGCGCAGCCCCGAGGAACTGGCCGCGCTGGCCGAGCGCTGGGGGCTGGGCGGCTCGCTGCAGCGGCTGCTCAGCGCGCTGGGGCCGGAACGGGCCGGGTGACGGCGAGCACGTCGCGGTCGGGCTGGAGGGTGAGGCCGACGGTCGGGTGGACCTCCTCGTCGCCGGTGTCCAGGTGGAAGCGGCTGCCGAGGGTGGCCAGCACGATCACCGCCTCGACCATCGCGAAGCGCGCCCCCAGACAGGCCCGGGTGCCCCCGCCGAAGGGGAACCAGGTGTGGTCGGTGATCGCGTCGGGCGCCCCTTCCAGCCAGCGCTCGGGGCGGAAGGCGTCCGGCTCCGGCCACCAGCGCGGATCGTGGTGGGTGGCCCAGGGGCTGATCCAGACCTGGGTGCCGGCCGCGACGGGCTCCCCGCCCAGGGTGGCGCCCTCCTCGGCGACGGCCAGATTGAGCCAGACCGTGGGCCGCACGCGCAGCGTCTCCTTCACGACGGCCTCGGTCCAGCGCAGCTGCGCGTAGTCGTCGAAGCCGGGGGTGCGTCCGCCGAGCACCCGCTCCAGCTCCTCGGTGAGCGCCGCCCGCGCCTCGGGGTTGCGGGACAGCAGGTACCAGGCCCAGGTCAGGGTGGTTGCGGTGGTCTCGTGGCCGGCGTTGTAGAGGGTGACGGTCTCGTCCCTGATCTCCCTGTCGGTGAGCGGTACCCCGTTGTCGTCGACCGCGGCCAGCAACCGGCTGAGCAGGTCGTCGCGTTCCCCGCCGCCCGCCCGGCGGGCGGCGACGATCCGGGCGACCTCCGCGTCGAGGGTGTCGACGGCGGCCTTGAAGCGGATCCTCCCCGGGGTGCGGACCCAGTCGGGCAGCATCGCGCCGAGGCCGCGGAACTCCGCGCCCATCTGCTGCTGGGCGACGTCCATGCAGCGGCCGATGACCTCCTCGCGGACGGCGGCGTCGGTACCGAACACGGTCCGCACGGCGATGCGCTGGGTGAGGCCGGTCATCTCGCGGCGGACGTTCACGCGTTCGCCGCCGCTCCAGCCGTCGGCCAGCTCCCGCGCGCAGTCGGCCATGGTCCGCGCGTACGCGCGGACCTGCCGGGGCCGCACCGAGGGCTGGACGAGAGACCGCTTGCGGCGCCAGTCGGCGCCCTTGGCCACCACGACGCCCTCGCCCATCAGATAGCGGAAGGACCAGCCGAGGTCGGGCAGGGAGAAGGTGGACTCCCGGGCCGAGAGCAGTTCCCCGATGAGTGCGGGATCATTGAGGAAGCGGGCGGGGGTGCGGCCCATAGCCCAGGTGACCTGTCCCGTGCCGCACTCGCGGAGCGCGGTGAAGAAGGCGAGCGGGTCCTTGGCGAACTGCGGGAGGTTTCCCAGCAGCGGCACCCCTCGGGGTCCTGTGGTGATCGCTGTGGTGGTGTCGGAAACCATGTGCGCCGGCCTCCCCGGAAAGCGTCCCGTCGTGTCGGTCCCATCCAAGGCGGGGAACGGCGGACCGGAACCGGCGTTCGAAGATCCGTGATCTTTCCGAGACCGGGCTGCACAGCGAGCGGCGCATGGGTTAGGCTTACCTAACTTCAAGCGAGGAGTGTGCTCATGGCAGACCGTCCGGTGCGCAGGAATCCGCGACTCAACCGCGCGCGGGTGCGGCACGTGGAACGGCTGACCCCGCACATGATCCGCGTCGTGCTCGGCGGTGACACCCTCGCCGGCTTCCCCGTGGGCGAGCACAGCGACCACTACATCAAGCTGCTCTTCCCGGCCGAAGGCGTGCGTTACCCCGAGCCCTTCGACATCCAGCGGATCCGCGCCGAGTTCCCCCGCGACCAGTGGCCGCGCGTCCGTACGTACACGGTGCGCCGCTGGGACGCCGAGGCCCGCGAGCTGACGGTCGACTTCGTGTACCACGGCGAGGAGGGCCTGGCGGGACCGTGGGCCGCGCGCGTCCAGCCCGGCGAGGAGGTGCTCTTCCTCGGCCCCGGCGGCGCCTACATGCCCGACGCCGCCGCCGACTGGCATCTGCTCGTGGGCGACGAGAGCGCGCTGCCGGCGATCGCCGCCTCGCTGGAACGGCTGCCCGGGGGCGCTCCCGCCCGGGTGTTCGTCGAGGTCTCGGGTCCGCAGGAGGAGCAGGAGCTGCCCACCCCCGGCGACGCCGAGGTCGTCTGGGTGCACCGCGGCTCCGGCCGGGTCGGCGACGCCTTGGTCCGGCTCGTGACCGGGCTGGACTTCCCGCCCGGCGACGTACAGGCCTTCGTCCACGGCGAGGCGGGCTTCGTCAAGCGGCTCCGCCACCTGCTGCGGGTCGAGCTGGGCGTGCCCCGCGAACGGTTGTCGATCTCGGGCTACTGGCGCGCCGGTCACGACGAGGACGGCTGGCAGGCCTCCAAGCGGGAGTGGAACCGCCGCATCGAGGAGGAGCAGGAGGCGCCGCGGCGGGCGCTCGCCTCCTGACGACGTCCCCGCGTCGACTGCGACACCTTCGGGCACTGACCGGCCGGAATGTCCGCGGGCGGGGGGCCCCCTCCGCCCGCCGCCCCGCTGACTGGCCGCGGCCGGAAGTGCCGGACGAGGCGCCGGCCGACCCGGCCGCGCGGCCGCCGCCGACGTCACGACGCCGCCGACGCCACGACGCGGGCGACCGCCCGGCGAGGCCGGCCACCGGCAGGGGACGGCGGCGGGCGCTGCCAGACTGCCTGCATGGCCGCCACCGCACCCGAGCCGTCCCCCCTCCCCGGACTCGCGCCGGACGAGCATCCGGCGCCGGAGCGTCCGCGCGTCCTGTGCGCCGACTGCCACCGGCCCCTCACCGCGCACGACGCCCGGCTGTGGGGCCGAGGCCGCGGTTGCCGGCGCAAGCACGGCCTCGGCGCGGCACCGCGGATCGGCCGCTTCGACGTCGAACAGGACCGGCTGCCGGGGACGTGAGGCCGCGTGGGCCCGAGGCGAACTCCGCGGCCCCGTGAGTGCGGGTCAGCGCACGCGTCGTTGCGCAGCCGCCCGGCTCACCTCAGGTGCCGGCTGAAGAACCGGATCGCCGCGTCCCCCGCGAACGGCGGGACACCGGTGTGCCCGCCCATGCTGGCGTGCAAGGTCTTCTCCTCGGAGCCGAGGGCGTCGAACAGGTCGAGGGCCGCCTGCCGGTCGTTCCCTTCGTCGTCCCACTGCAGCAGGACATGCACAGGGACGGTGACCTGGCGGGCCTCCGCGAAGAGGGCGCGCGGCACGAGACTCCCGGCGAACAGACCGGCGGCCGCGATGCGCGGCTCGACCACCGCCAGCCGGATGCCGATGGAGATCACTCCTCCCGAGTAGCCGACCGGACCGCCGATCTCGGGCAGTTCCAGGAGGGCGTCCAGGGCGGCCCGCCATTCCGGGACCGCCCGCTCGACGAGCGGGAGGACGAGGGCGTCGATGATCTCGTCACCGACCGGCTCGCCGGCCGCCATCACCCGGCGCAGGTCGGCGCGGGCTTGCTCGGCGGCGGGCCACCGGGGCCGGTCGCCGCTTCCCGGGAGCTCGATGGTCGCCGTGGCGAAGCCCTCCGCCGCGGCGTGCCGGGCCCGGTCCACCAGCCGCGGGTGCATCGTGCGCAGCCCGAGGGGAGGGTGGCCGAGCAGGATCAGCGGCGCCGGCGCGGACGCGGAAGCGGTTTCCGGCGTCCACAGGATGCCCGGGATCTCCCCCAGGGTGAATGCGCGTTCGAGGATGCCGTCGTCGAGGCGTTGCTCAGAAGTGACGTGCATGGTCGTGCCTTTCGGGAGTGCGCGTGAGCGGCGCTCCCGGACGACCTGTCATCGTCCGACCGTGACCCCGGAGGGGAGCACCCATGTCGATACGTTCACGGGTACCACCTCCTCGATCTCTCGCACGGCCTCCGGAAAGGTAGCAGCGACCGGCTCGCCCGCCCAACTCGTTTTCGGCGGAGCCCCCGTGCCCGGCGGCCGCGCGAAGCCGTTCGGCCGACAGTGCAGGCGACAGTCAACCGCTGGTCGGGCGCGTCCGCGGCAGGCCCGATGCGTCGCCACCCCGGGGAGCGCATAAGGTGCAGCCGCAAAGTCCGCGTACGGGTTCGTGGGCGCCGTGGTCCCGGCCCTCGCCGCGTACGCCGCCGTCACCATCGCCGAGGGGCAACCGCGCCGCCCCGGTCGTCATGCCCTCCCCGTCCATCCCGCTGCTTGTGCCCGCCGGCCTCCCACTCGAAGCCCGCCAGGCATGGCGGAGGGCGCGACCGGGTGCACCGCACCTACCGCCGGCGTGGACCAGCAGCCCTGGAATCGCTTCGGCAATGCCCCGTACCCCCGTACGGCAGCGGTCGATGAATTCCTTCGCGGTCACTCCGTCGGCCGCGAGGGTGGCGCGGGTCAGCGTGCGGGCCGAATAGCCGAGGCTGCGGGCGTAGTCCTCGACCCGGCGAGTTCGCGCGAAGTCGCGGTCCACGGCGGCCCTGAACTGTCGGTAGGGCTCACCGCGGCCTGCGACCTGGCTCCCGGGGGACTGAATGTGCGCGATGCGCAGAATCAGCGCGGCGAGCAACTGGCGCAGGATCAGCACGTGGGCTTCAAGCGGTGCGTTTCCGCGGTCGCGCCACTCCCCCTCCAGATGCGCTGCCGCGGTTCTGAGTGCGACGCGGTCCTCGCCGACCGGCGTGAGGAGGGGGCACAGGTCGGGTTCGTCCAGGCGGGACAGTGTGACCGTGGGCAGGTCGAGGAAGTCCCTCTCGAAGAGGATCAGGGCTCCTTCCGCCAGTTCGACGTCCCCCCACTGTTGGATCTGACCCGGACGCACCCACAGCCACGAGCCCTGGTCAAACCCAGGTGAGCACACCGCCGCGATGCTGCTGTCGCCATTGCTGCGACGGGGTAGCAAGGCGGCGCGCTCCGAGGGTGGCGGGGCTTCGCACACAGGGCCGCCGGACGACCGGTAGGGTCCTACGCTCCTGCCCCGGACCGGTCACCGTCACTTGAGGATCTCCAGGAGCCGGTCCGCCAGGACCGCGGAGGAGTGGGGGTTCTGTCCGGTCACGAGGTTGCGGTCCTCGACCATGTAGGGCTCCCAGATCGGCCCTCGGCTGAATTCGACACCGACCTCCTCCTTGAGCGCCGTCTCCAGCAGCCACGTCGCCCGAGGGGCCAGTCCGACGGCTTCCTCCTCCTCGTTCGTGAAGCCGGTGACCCGGTAGCCCTTGAAGGGCGATTGGCCGTGGATGCGGGTGGCAAGCAACGACGCGGGCGCGTGACACACGATGAAGAGCGGTTTACCCGAGGCGAGTTGCGCCGTGAGCAGGCGGCCGACGTCGGCGTCGTACGCGAGGTCCGACATCGGGCCGTGGCCGCCCGGCAGGTAGACCGCGTCGTAGTCCTCGAGGCGGACATGCGCGAGCGCCAGCGGCCGCCGCATCACCTCCGCGGAACGGATGATCGACTCGAGTTCCAGGGCGCCCTCCTCGCCTCCCGCCATGGAGGGGCGCAGGCTCATCATGTCGACGTTCGGGACGACACCGCCAGGCGTCGCCACGACGACCTCGTGGCCGGCCTCCGTGACCTTCTTGTACGGCACCGCGAATTCCTCGGCCCAGTATCCCGTGGCGTACCTGGTGCCGTCCTTGAGTACCCAGTACGTCGCTCCGCTGACGATGAAGAGCACTTTCGCCATCGGGCACACCTCCTGGTCTCTCCGAGCGCTTCACAACCAAAGCGTAGATACGTGGAGAAACATCTGCATATGGGAGTCATCGGCGGTCAGGCAGCGGCCGCCCGCGACCGGACGCAGAAGGCGCGCGGCTCGTCCTCTGTCACCGCGCATGTCGCCTTCAGGAGCGTATTCGCCGGGCGTAGGCGCGGGCCGCGCGCGCCCGGTCCCCGCAACGTGTCGAGCACCACTGACGGCGCCCGTGCCACAGGAGGTACCGGTTGCAGGGAGCCGAACCGCATGCGGTGAGCCGCTCGGCGTCCGGACCGGTCAGCAGGTCGGCCGCGTCCGCGGCCAGGCCGGCCAGGGCGTGGTCGACCACCTTCGCGTCGGGAGGATCCGCCGCACGGTGCAGTCCGCGGGCGGGATCCCAGTGCAGCAGGGCGGCGGCCGGCGCTCCCCTGAGCGCCTCGTTGATGACGTCGAGCGCCCTGTCGGGGGCGGGCCGGTCGAGGACGTGCGAGGCGACGAGGTCCCGGATGTGTGTGCGCAGGACACGGAACCGTTCCGCGTCATCCTCCCGCAGGACGGCCTCCGCTGACGCGAGGCTGTGCGCGAAGAGCCACCGCGCGACCTCGGTCGGCGTGTCGAGGAGATCCACCGACCGACCGCCGGGCAGTGTCACGACACTGTTCACCAGGTCGAGCGCCGGATACCGCTCCGCTCCCGGCGCGGGCCGCACGTCACATCGGTCATTCACGCTCTCCTCCATGCACATCATGGTACGGCTTGCCTCCATCCGTGATAGCCCCCTACATTTATCACGGATGACAACCCCTTCAATCGTGAGGTTTTCCATGGTGCAGCAGGTCCCGATCACCGTGTTCGGAGGCCCAACCGCCCTCGTCGAGTACGGAGGGATGCGGTTCCTGACCGACCCGACCTTCGACGGCCCCGGCGACTACACACTGCCCGGCGGCCTGGTGCTGACCAAGACCGCGCCTTCCCCGATCACGCCGGACGAGCTGGGTGCCGTCGACGTCGTTCTGCTCTCCCATGACCAGCACGCCGACAACCTGGACACCTCCGGCCGGGCCTTCCTCGCCGGAGCGCCGCTCACCCTCACCACCACCGACGGTGCCGAGCGTCTCGGCGGGTCCGCCCGGGGCCTTGCCGTGTGGGAGTCCGCCGAGCTCTCCCGCCCGGACGGCGGCTCGGTCACGGTGACGGCCGTTCCCGCCCTGCACGGGCCCGAGGGCGCCGAGGCGATCGCAGGTACGGTGATCGGATTCGTCCTCAGCGCCCCCGATCAGCCCACCGTCTACATCAGCGGTGACAACGCCTCACTGGAGCTGGTACGCAAAATCGCCGGGCGTTTCGGCCCAGTCGACACGGCCGTCCTGTTCGCCGGAGCGCCCCGCCTCTCCGTCTTCGACGGTGCGCTGCTCGTGCTGGACGGAACGCAGGCGGCGGAGGCCGCACGGATCCTCGGTGCACGGCGGGTCGTGCCCGCGCACTGCGACAGTTGGGCCCACTTCACCGAGGACCGCCAGGACGTCGTCACGGCCTTCGAGGCCGCAGGCATCGCCGACCGGCTCCAGTTGGGCTGACCCCGGCGCGCACCGGCGTCGCGACGTACCGCGCGCCTGCCCGACGCACGGCCCGGCGGCCTCCACCGTTCACGGCGGCGGGAGAACCTCCGGACCAGCAGCTTCCCGTCCCTACGAGCATCACCACCGAACCGGAGCGGTGGAACCCGGCGCCCACCCGGTGCGACAGCCAGGCCACCCGCCTGCCCGAACACGGACACCGCGCGAATCAGCCGCCGACTCGCACCGACGGCTGATCACGAAAGGTCGAGGCCAGATGGCGCCCGCTGGGGGACGCCCGCTACGCGAACACCGCGTTGACCAGCGTCTGCTTCACCTTCTCGAAGGTCCCGGCCATGGTGGGCAGGTCCATTTCGACGTCCCCGGAGGTCACCGAGCCGGTCAGGGTCTTGGTGCCGTCGGGCGTGCTGTACATCAGCGCACCCCAGCCCCAGAACCCTCCGTTGTGGTGGAGGACCGTGCCGCCGCCCTCCAGCTCCTCCACGAACACCCCGAGGCCGTAACCCATCGTGTCGTCCGGGACGCGCATCTCGGCCAGCAGCTGGGACGAGATGAGCCTGCCGCCGTTCAGCGCGGAGAAGAACGTGTGCAGGTCCCGGGTGGTCGAGATCATGTCGCCAGCGGCGGATACCCAGGAAGGGTTGAAGCGGGTGGTGTCGACCACCTTCCACTGGCCAGCGTCACCGTAGCCGAAGTAGCCGTGGGCGTGCGGCTCGGGGATCTCCTCCTGGGTCTCCGGCAGCACGGTGCCGGTCAGCCCGAGCGGGCCCAGGATCAGCCGGTGCATCTCCTCGGGCAGCGGGCGGCCGGTGACCTCCTCGATCAGCAGCCTGGCAAGTACGTAGTTGGTGTTGGAGTAGCTCCAGGCCGTCCCCGGCTCGAACCGCGCCGGCTTCGCCAGCGCTCCCCGCACCAACTCCTCCGGCCGGTACGTCACGAACTGGTGGTCCGCCCACTCCTTGCCGAAGCCGGCGACCACGCCGGGCTCGACCGTCCCGTCGGCGGAGAACTCACCGGTGCAGTTGAACAGCCCGCTGGTGTGCTGCAGCACCATCCGTACCGTGATCCGCCGGTCGAGACCGAGCTCGGGCAGATGGTCGGCCACCAGGTCCTCAAGGCCGAGCCTGCCCTCGGCCACCAGCCGCAGGACGACGGTCGCGACGAAGGTCTTGGTGACACTGCCGACCCGGAAGTGCCCGTCGGTCGGCGGCTTCGCGGTCGTGCCCAGCTCGCTGACGCCGGCACTTCCGATCCACTCGCCGAGCTCGTCGTTCACGCGCAGCTGCACCCCGGCGAAACCGGCGTCGATGATCTCCTGCATGGCCTTCCGCACATCGGGGCGGTCCTGCGCGACGGCCGCGTTCTGCTCACTCATGGTTTCCTCATCTCGTGTCAGCGGGTGTGAGATGAGGTTGGACCCTGCCCCAAGGTCAAGGTCAAGGCGACGGAGGAACGTTACTCTCGCCTCATGGCAGAGGGGCTCACGATCGGTCAGGCGGCGGCTTTCGTCGGGATCACCGTCAAGACGGTGCGGCATTACCACCGGCTCGGCCTGGTCGCCGAACCTGAACGGGACCATTCCGGCTACCGGCGCTACGGGTCGGCCGACCTGCTGCGGCTTGTCCAGGTCAGGGCCCTGGCCGGGGCGGGCGTGCCACTGGCTGAGATCGGCGAGCTGCTCGACGCCGACCCCGAGCGGTTCGCCACCGCTCTGGACGACGTCCGCCGCCGGCTCACCGAACAGATCGAGGAGCTGACCGCCCGCCGCAACACCCTGCACCGGCTCGCCCACGGCGACCGCGCCCTGCTGCCCGACCGGGCCTGCGCGGTCCTGGAGCGACTCGCCGAGCTGGACTTCAACCCCGACTACGTCACCACCCAGCGGGAGGCCCTGGTGCTGTCGCGGGCGCTGGCTCCCGAGTTCTTCAACCTCTTCCTGGCCAATCTCGAACACCGGCTCGCTGACCCCGCGTTCATCGAACTGACCAAGCGCGGCTGGGAGGCGCGGTCCTGGGATCCCGACGACCCGCGGATCGAGGAGCTGGCCTCCGCCTTGGCCGCCAACCTGCTGGCCGGCCGCGCGCTGCTGACGATGCCGACCGCGCGACGGCACCGGCCCGACGCGGTCTCTCGGTACGGAGTGGTCAACCACCACCGTGAGGACGAGGCGCCGTCCATCGCGCGGTTGAACAAGCTGGTCGAGGGGCACCTGCGCGCAGCGGGCATCGAGGTCCCGCGTCAGTGACGGCCTGCCCTGAGGAGGTTGGCCAAGTCCTCGCCTCGAACTGGTCCCCCTCCTTGGGAACCGGCATCGACCACCGCCGTACGGAACACTGGCCAGTGTGCATCGTGAAACCTGCACGTCAGGTGGGCTGCTGTGCACGGGGTTCGGGGTGCTCGTGCGCTGACCCCAGCCGCATGACACCGGGATTCGGGGTCGGGCCTGTAGTTGCTGTGGTCCGGGACGCCGTTTCGTAAGGCGAACCCGCCCACCGAGTGGCGGCAGGCGTTCGACGAGGCCGGGCGCATCATCCGCCGTCCCCGGTATGGGAATGCTGTGGTTCCCGGAGCGCACGTAGGCGATCGGGCTGCGGTGTCCGAGGCGGGAGTGACAGCGTCGGATGTTCAAGATCAGGGGTCAAGGCCCCGTGGTGCTCACCCCCGATGCCCGCACAACCGCCCCGCACCGTCAGCGGAACGTCGGCGCCCACGCGGCCGTCGCGCGGCAGCTGGCACCCCCGCCGTCGCCGTCGAGTCGTCACCACCGCCCACGCCGCTCGTCGTTCATGGGACGACGACTCGCCCCTGGTGCGCGGCGGCGCGCCGCGCGGGGGCGGCGCGCCGCGGCTGTCAGCCCACCGAGGAGTACGCCACGACGCCTCGCAGCAGTCCGTCGACGGCCTTGCGGGCGTTGCGCCGCACCGGGCTGCCTTCGGGGGCGGCGTCGGCGATCTGGCCGAGGACGTCGATGAGTTGCTTCGTCCAGCGCACGAAGTCGCCCGCCGGCATGTCGGCGTCGCGCAGCACCGCGTCCAGGCCGTGCCCGGAAGCCCAGCGGTGGGCGGCCCAGGCGAAGCCGAGGTCGGGCTCGCGCTGGCCGACGCCTTCGGCCTGGTTGATGCGGTGCTGCTCCTCCAGGGCGTCGAGGCGGCCCCAGATGCGGACCATCTCCCCCAGTGCCTGCTTGGCGTTGCCCGACGGCAGCTGCGGCGGCAGCGCGTCGTCCGCGGAGCGGGACTCGTAGACCAGCGCGGAGGCACAGGCCGCGAGATCCGCCGGGCCGAGGCCGTCCCAGACGCCGTCGCGCAGGCACTCGCTGGCCAGCAGGTCGAGCTCCCCGTAGAGCCTGGCCAGCCGGCGGCCGTCGGCCGTGACCTGGTCGCCCTCGAGGTAGCCGAGGTCGGTGAGCAGCGCGCAGATGCGGTCGAAGGTGCGGGCGATGGTGTTGGTGCGGCCTTCGATGCGGCGCTCGAGCTGCCTGGTGTCGCGCTGCAGCCGCTGGTAGCGCTCCGCCCACCGGGCGTGGTCCTCGCGCTCGTCGCAGCCGTGGCAGGGGTGCGCGCGGATCTCGGTGCGCAGCCGGGCGATCTCGGTGTCGTCCGCGGCGGCCGAACGCTGGCGGCGGTGCCGCTGCGGCGCTATGCCGGCCGTGCCCGCCTTGGAGCGCATGGCGGAGGCCAGGTCGCGCCGGGACTGGGGGCTGCGCGGGTTGAAGGACTTGGGGATCCGCATCCTGTCCAGTGCCTCGACCGGCACCGGGAAGTCGATCTGCGCGAGCCTCTTGACCTGCCGCTCCGCGGTGAGCACCAGCGGACGGGGGCCGTCGTGGTGGAACTGGTCGTGGCGGTTGTGGTGGCCGGGGCTGCGGCCGGCGGGCACGCCCGGGTCCAGGACGAGGGCCAGGCCCGCGAACTTGCCGGCCGGGACGTGGATGATGTCGCCGGGGCGGAGCTTCTCCAGCGCGTCGGCGGCGGCCGCCCGGCGCTGGTTGGCGCCCTGCCGGGACAGCTCGGCCTCGCGGTCCTTCAACTGCCTGCGCAGCGACATGTACTCGTCGAAGTCACCGAGATGGCAGGTCATGGAGGCGCGGTAGCCCTCCAGCCCCTCCTCGTTGCGCTGCACCTGGCGGGAGATGCCGACCACCGAGCGGTCGGCCTGGAACTGCGCGAACGAGGTCTCCAGCAGTTCCCGGGAGCGGTGCCGGCCGAACTGGCCCACGAGGTTGACGGCCATGTTGTACGACGGCTTGAAGGAGGAGCGCAGCGGATAGGTGCGCGTGCCGGCCAGGCCCGCCAGGTGGGCGGGGTCGAAGCCGCGCTGCCACAGCACGACCGCGTGCCCCTCGACATCGATGCCACGGCGTCCGGCGCGGCCGGTGAGCTGCGTGTACTCGCCGGGGGTGACGTCGGCGTGGGTCTCGCCGTTCCATTTGACGAGCTTCTCCAGCACCACGGACCGGGCGGGCATGTTGATGCCGAGGGCCAGCGTCTCGGTGGCGAAGACGGCCTTGACCAGGCCCTTCACGAAGAGTTCCTCGACGACCTCCTTGAAGGTCGGCAGCATGCCGGCGTGGTGCGCGGCGATGCCCCGCTCCAGGCCCTCCAGCCACTCGAAGTAGCCGAGGACGTTCAGATCCTCGTCGGGGATGGACTTGGTGCGCTCCTCGACGATGGCCCGCACCTTGGCCCGCTTCTCGTCGTCGTTGAGCCGCAGCCCCGCGTAGAGGCACTGCTGCACGGCCGACTCGCAGCCGGCGCGGCTGAAGATGAAGGTGATCGCCGGCAGCAGCCCCTCCGCGTCCAGCCGCTCGATGACCTCCACGCGGCTGGGCGTCCAGATCCGGCGCTGCTGGCGCCGCTCCCGCTCGCGGTCGGCCTCGCGCATCCTGCCGCCGCGCCGGTCGCGGCCGTTGGAGGATCGCTGGTTCTCCATCCGGGCCAGCCGCACCAGGTCGGGGTTGACGGCGCGCTGCACGCCGGGGCCCGCGCCCTGTCTCTCCTCGAAGAGGTCGTACATCCGGCGTCCGGCCAGGACGTGCTGCCACAGCGGCACGGGGCGGTGCTCGGAGACGATGACCTCGGTGTCGCCACGGACGGTGTCGAGCCAGTCGCCGAACTCCTCGGCGTTGGAGACGGTCGCCGAGAGCGAGACCAGGGTCACGGACTGCGGGAGGTGGATGATCACCTCTTCCCAGACCGCTCCGCGGAAGCGGTCGGAGAGGTAGTGCACCTCGTCCATGACCACATAGCCGAGGCCGTCAAGGGCCTGGCTGCCCGCGTACAGCATGTTGCGGAGCACCTCGGTGGTCATGACCACGATCGGTGCGTCCCCGTTGACGCTGTTGTCACCGGTCAGCAGACCGACCCGCTCCGCGCCGTAGCGCTTGACGAGGTCGGTGAACTTCTGGTTCGACAGTGCCTTGATGGGGGTGGTGTAGAAGCACTTGCGGCCCTCGCCGAGGGCCAGGTGGACGGCGAACTCGCCCACGATGGTCTTGCCGGAACCGGTGGGCGCCGCCACCAGCACGCCCTTGCCCGCCTCGAGCGCCTGGCAGGCCTCGATCTGGAAGGGGTCCAGCCCGAAGTCGTACAGCTCGCGGAAGCCCGCGAGGGCGGTGGCCTGCTCGGCGGCGCGGAGCCGGGACGCGGCGTAGCGCTCCGCGGGAGACATCTCGTCGTTCATCTTGAAAACGAGACTACCGGGCCGCACTGACAGTCGACGCGATCTTTTTACCGAAGCACAACCCACGGGGCACGGGTCCAGGCGTGTCGCGCGCCACGGCCTCGCTATCGAGGCGTCAGCAGCCGCAGTGCCCGCGGGACGGTCCGCGCGGTCAGCGGGAGGGACCCGAGGGGCTCGCCGTCGGCATAGCCGGTGACGCCGTCGGCGTCGAGGGTGATCGCGGCGGCGCGGTGTACGGCCACCACGGGATGGCCGATGTGGGTGCCGCGATAGACGCGGGGGAAGACGCGCAGCAGCGTGCTGCGGCTGCACGGTCCGACGACACAGACGTCGAAGCGCCCGTCGTCGAGTTCCGCGCCGGCGCAGATCCGCATCCCGCCGCCGTACGAGGTGCCGTTGCCGACGGCGACGAGGGTGGCCTCGATCTCCGTAGCGCTGCCGTCGTCGAGGGTGACGCGGTAGGGAATGGGGCGCAGGGCAGCCAGTTCCACCAGCATCGCCAGGTCGTAGCGGAGCCGCCCGCTGGGGCGGCGCAGCCGGTTGCCGCGGTCGTTGACCCGGGAGTCGAAGCCGGAGGCGAGGACGGTGCCGAACCACCGGTCGCCGACGCGGCCGAGGTCGATCTCGCGGACGGACTCCTGCTTCAGGGCGCGGGCTATCGCCTGTCCCGCGGCCGCGGGGTCGCGCAGCGGCAGCCCGGTCGCCCGCGCGAAGTCGTTGCCCGTCCCGACGGGGACGACGCCGAGCGGGGTGCCGGTGCCGGCCACGGCCTGCAGGGCCAGCGACACCATGCCGTCGCCGCCCACCGCGACCAGCGCCCCGGTGCCGTCGGCGACGGCCTCGCGAGCCCGAGCGAGGGCGTCCGCCGCATCGGCGCCCACCACGGTGCGCACGTCGAGTCCCGCGCCGCGCAGCGCGGCGGCGGCCGGTCCCGCGGCGCCGGCGCCCCGTCCGCGGCCCGCGGTGGGGTTGGCGATGAGGGTGATCTCGCTGGTCACGCGCGGACACTACCGTGCGGTAGCCGGGCCGTCGAGGTCACCGGAAGCGCTTCGTTCTCCTCCGCGAGCGGGGACGATCACCCCGAGGGGTCCTGCGGGTGCGGACGGCCGACGGCCACGCCCGCCGTGCGTGCGTGGCGCGCCCGCCGTGCGTGCGTGGCGCGCCCGCCGCAACCGCGGCTGCGGATCGGGCCCGCTTCCCCATGTCGGCGAAAGGGAGCCCGATCTCCCGTTTCCCTCCACCGGCACCCCTAAGAACAGGGATCAGGTCGCGTCGTCGAAGTCGCCGGACCGGCGCCCGTTCTCCACGGGTCCTGGCTGCTCGGGCACGGAGGCCGTGAGGGGCGCGGTGGGGCCGATCGGTTCCGGGGTGAGGTCCAGCTCGGAGGCCTCGTCGTCGGAGAGGCCGGCGTCGGGATTGCGCCAGCGCCGGCGTCGGTCGTTGATCAGGGAGAAGGCGACCGCGCCGAAGTAGAGGACGACGATGGGGCCCGACAGGGCGATCATGCTGACCGGGTCGGTGGTCGGCGTCGCGACGGCGCCGAAGACGAAGACACCCATGACCACGCCGCGCCACCAGCCCGCCATGCGGCGGCCGCTGACCATGCCGACCATATTGAGCATGACCAGGAGCAGCGGGAGTTCGAAGGCGAGGCCGAAGACGAGCACCATGCGGATGGTGAAGTCCAGCACACCGTCCAGCTTCAGCAGGTTGGACGAGCCCTCGGGGGTGAAGCTGATCAGCACCTTGATGCTGACCGGCATGATCTTGTAGGCGAGGAAGGCGCCGCCCAGGAAGAGCGGGAGCGCCGCGCCCACGAACATGTAGGTGTACTTGCGCTCGTGCCGGTGCAGGCCGGGAGCGATGAACGCCCACAGCTGGTACAGCCAGACCGGGCTCGCGCCGATGACGCCGGCCATGAAGCAGACCTGCATCGTGAGCGCGAACGGCGCCGTCAGCGAGTCGAACGTGACGATGGCGCAGTTGCCGCCGCTGCTGACGACCCCGGGGCCGCACTTGGGCACCGGGGAGGCCAGGAACTCCAGGAGCTGCTGGCTGTAGAAGGCGGCGACGATCGCCACCACGACGATCGCGAGCACGCTCTTGGCGAGCCGGTTGCGCAGTTCGCGCAGGTGCTCCACGAGCGGCATGCGCCCCTCGGGGTCCTTCGACGGCTTACTGCGGGCAGACTTGAGCAACCCAGGTCCTCATCTCACGCGGTGGCCGGCGTCATCGCCGGCGGCCCGTACCTGTGCCGTGGCGTCAGCTCTGCGTCTGACGGGGCTGCTGGTTCTCGGACACCGGGCGGGCGCTGCTGACGTCACCGGGCGCGGCCTGGATGGTCTTCGGCGCGGCCTGCCCGTCGGCGGGCGCGTCGGCCTGCGCCTGCGGGGCGGCCGCGTCGTCCGACTTCATGGCCTTCGCCTCGCTCTTCAGGATGCGCATCGACTTCCCAAGGCCGCGAGCCATGTCCGGAAGGCGCTTGGCCCCGAACAGCAGCAGAACGACGACAAGAATGAGGATGATCTCAGGGGCGCCGAGCCTGCCGAACATAAGCTTTACCTTCTCACCGAGGCGGCATGGGTACGTGAGCTGCGGTCTCCGTGTCCGGGGAGGACTCGGCGTCCGCACTGCCAGCGATCGTAACGTGCGGGGGTAAACGCCTGGCAATCCCCCGGCGACCTGCTGTTGCCGCCCCTGCCGCACTCTGCCGGGGCAACCCCAGCAGCGTACCTGTCCGGCCGCGGAAGGACGAGGGTGCTTCGGATCGCGCTTGGGCGGCGTTTCCGGACGACCGCCGACGCGACCCCTCCGGCACCGCGGCGCGGAGAGAGGGGACGGCACCGGAGGCACGGTGCCGAAGGACGGCACCGGAGCGACGGCGCCGGGGAAACGGCGGCCCCAGTGACGCCGTCGTCAGCGGGACAGGTCGCCGGCGCCGCGCGCCAGGGGCTCCGCGGCGCGCCGCAGGTCCTCGGCGGCCTGCTCGAGCCGGTTGCCGCTGACCCGCACCTGCCGGGCGAGGCCGGACACTGCGGCGTACACGCGGAGGGCGAGGACACCGAGCACGAGCAGGCCGGCGGTCGAGAGGCCGACGTACAGGTAGAGCCACCACATGGCAGCCGAGACTAGCGGCTCAGCCGGTGTGCAGCCGCATTGTGCGGACACCGCCGTCGGTGAGCAGCTCCACTATGCGCTCACCGGCCGGCTTGCGGACGGAGCAGCCGCAGTCGGGGCAGGTGAAGGAGTAGAAGGTGGTCCGGTGGCTGCCGCCGATGGCCAGCCGCAGGGCCTCGGCGGACAGCTCGAAGCTGGCGCGGCACTCGGGGCAGGAGGCCTTGTAGACCGCCGCGGGCGGGTGGACGGCGGGGTCGCCGACGCGACCGACGGCACCGAGGGTGTCGAGGTCGTCCATGCCGGGCGCTCCCGTCACTCCCCGTAGGCCGCGAGGGCACGGGCGGCCGCGTCCCGGGCGCTGTCGGCGAGGGCGGCCGGGGACACGATGCGGCCGTCGCGGCCCAGCCGCAGCGCCAGACGGCGCAGCGAGCCCGGGTCGGGGGTGCGCAGGCTGATGCGCAGGCCGCCGTCGGGCAGCTCCTCGGCGCGGTCGTGCGGGTAGTACTCGGCGACCCAGCGGCCGCCGGGGCCGACCTCGATCACGACCTCCGGGTCGTCACCGGCCGGCTGCACCAGTCCCTGGGACAGGTCGCGGGGCTCGATCCGGGGCGGGTCGCTGGGCTGGTCCAGCAGCCGGATCTCGGCGACCCGGTCGAGCCGGAAGGTGCGCCGGTCCTCCGACAGGTAGCACCAGCCCTCGAAGTAGGTGTGACCGACCGCGAACAGGCGGATCGGGTCGACCTCGCGCTCGGTGAGCTCGTCGCGGGACGGCGAGTAGTACCGGATCCACAGCCTGCGCCGCTCCGCGATGGCGCGGTCGACGTCGGCGAAGACGCTGCCCTCGGACTCGAAGGTGACCGACAGCCGCGAGGACGCCCCGGCGGCCTCCCCGGCCGCGCCCTCGACCTTCGCGGTCGCGCGCAGCAGCGCCTGCCGGTCGCTCTCGCGCAGACCGGGCAGGTTGGCGACGGCACGGGCGGCGACCAGCAGCGCGGCGGCCTCGTCGGCGGCCAGCCGCAGCGGCTGCGCGACGTCGTCGACGTTGTGCCACCAGATCCGCTCGCCGTCGGTGTCGATGTCGAGCAGGTCGCCGCCCCGGAAACTCGTGCCGCACAGCGGCAGCACGTTCAGGTCGCCGATCAGCTCGGCCTCGGTGACCCCGAACGCGCGCGCCACGTCGCTCACCCGGGCGCCGGGGCGCTCCCGCAGGTAGGTGACCAGGGACAGCATCCGGCGTGTCTGGTCGATCGCGTTGGCCATCTCTCCGTACTCCCCCGCTCAGCCCTTGGCCACGGCGCGCAGCCGCTCCACCACGTCGGCCCGCAGCTCCTCGGGCCCCAGGACGACCACGTCCGGGCCGAACTCCACCAGCCAGGCGTCCAGTCCGTGCCCGTAGGGGATCTCCAGCTCGTCCCAGTCGGCGTCCACCGGCACCGTCTCCACCGCACGGGCCCGCAGCGGGTATCCCGAGTCGCGGCGGAGCCGGATCCTGGCCGTCGCGGTGGCGCCCTCGCCGGCCCAGCTCGCGACGGTGGCGCGGACGTCGACGTGGTCGGGCACCTCGGTGGTGAAGGCGCCGCCGCGGGTGCGGACCCGGCCGGTGATCCGGGAGAGCCGGAAGACGCGCACGGCGGCCCGGTCGCGGTCCCAGCCCGCCAGGTACCAGTGGCCGCGCCAGCACTCCAGCGCCCAGGGCTCGACCTGGCGCGCCTCGGGGCGCACGGCGTTGGCCTTGCGGTAGTCGAAGACGACGGGGCGGCGCTCCCGGGCGGCGACCATCAGCGGCTCGAACGCCGGCTCGGGGGTGGGGATGCGGGGCTCCAGGGCGCTCTGCCCGGCCGACTCGCGTACGGCCTGGTCCCCGTGGCGCTCGTCGAGGTCCCCGTCGGCGCTCTCGTCGTGGAAGGGCACGCCCGCGGCCCGCAGCTTCTGCAGCGCGCCGCTGGCCGCCTCGGCGAAGCGCGCCTGCTGCCAGACCTTGGCGGCCAGACTCAGCGCGGCGGCCTCCTCGGCGTCCAGGGCGATCTCGGGGAGGCGGTTGCGGTCGCGGCGCGCGAGGTAGCCGATCTCGCCGTCGAGGCTCTCCACCGTCTCGATGACCATGCCGAGCTCGCGCAGGTCGTCCTTGTCCCGCTCGAACATGCGGTTGAACGCCTCGTCGGAACCGATCTCGTGGTAGGCCTCGATGGACGCCCGCAGCTCCCGCTTGCTGACCGGGCGCCGGGTGTTCATCAGGCACAGCGCCAGATTCATCAGCCGCTCGGCCTTGGCAATCGCCACTCGACGCAACCTTCTTCCTTCTTCAGCTCTCCGCCGAGACCCTATCGCGACCGGGCGGCACGGCTGTAGCGAAGGCCGGTTCCGCAAGACCGTCCCGTGCCCGCGTGCGAGGCCGCGGACCGCGCCGCGCACGGCAAGGCCCCTGCCGGGCAGGCGGTCGCCTGCCCGGCAGGGGCCTTGCCTCGCGGTCGGGCAGGACGGGACTGTCAGACGGACAGCAGGTCCACCACGAAGATCAGCGTCTCACCCGGCTTGATGAGCGGGCTCGGGCTCTGGTTGCCGTAGGCGAGGTGCGCGGGGATGGTCAGCTCGCGACGGCCGCCCACCTTCATGCCCTGAACGCCCTGGTCCCAGCCCTTGATGACCCGACCGCCGCCCAGCGGGAAGGTGAAGGGCGAGTTGCGGTTCCAGCTGGCGTCGAACTCCTCGCCGGTGCTGAAGGCGACACCGACGTAGTGGACGGTGACGTTCTGGCCCGCCTTCGCCTCGGCGCCGTCGCCCTCCCAGATGTCCCTGATCACCAGGTCGGCCGGGGGCTCGCCGCCGGGGAAGTCGATCTCGGGCTTCTCGATGCTCACGTACGTGCTCCTAAAGAGGTGCGGACAACCTGCCTAGTCTTACATCAATCGCGTCCTACATCGCGGCGAGGATGTCGAGGCTGAACACCAGCGTGGACTTGGCCGGGATGCCCTGCTGCTCCTGGTCGCCGTAGCCGAGGTCCGGCGGCACGACGAGCATCACGCGGCTGCCGACCTTCTTGCCCACCAGGCCCTCCTGCCAGCCCTTGATCAGCTGCTGCAGCGGGAACTGCGCCAGCTGACCGTTCTTGTAGCTGGAGTCGAACTCCTTGCCGCCGTCCCACAGCACGCCCTTGTACTGCAGCAGCAGCGTGTCGGTGGCCTTGACCGGCCGGCCGTCGCCCTCCAGCACGTAGTCGGCCACCAGCTTGGTCGGCGCGGCCGTCTTCGGCACCTCGATCGAGGGCGCCGCGCCGTCGGTGTTGGTGCCGACCTTGGGCAGTGCGGCGTCGTTCTGCGGGACGGCCTTGCCCTTCGAGGAGCTCTTGCCGTTGAAGGTGTCCACCACGTCGACGACGAACACCAGCGTGTCGGTGGCCTTGATGCCGGCGTTGGGCTGGCCCTGCTCGCCGTAGCCCAGGCTCGGGGGGATCGCCAGCTCGACCCGGTCGCCGACCTTCTTGCCCACCAGCGCCTTGTCCCAGCCCTGGATGACCCGGCCGACGCCGATCGGGAAGATGGCCGGAGTGCCCCGGTCCCAGGAGTTGTCGAAGACCTTGGCCGTGTCCCAGATCTGGCCGAGGTAGTTCGCCTGCAGGTAGTCACCCTCGGCGACGGTCGCCCCGTTGCCCTGGATCACGGTCTTGACGGCGAGATCCTTGCTCGGCTGGCCCGGCCCCTTGGCGACCGTCGGCTTCTCCCCGAACTTCGTGCCCGCCGTGATCTCCGGCAGCGGACCGTCCACGATCTTCACCGAAGTGGAGGGGGACGCCGAACCTGACGCGCTGACACCGGTCGCGGGCTTGCCGGACTTGTCGTCACCGCAGCCGGCGAGGGTGAGCAGGCCGGCAGGGACGGCGAAGAGAAGAGAGCGTCGGCGCACGGATATCCCCATCAGGTCGATCTTGCGTTGTCGGGCGTGCGCGCCACTCTACGACGTGGGCGGGGCCCCGTACGAACACGCACGGGGCCCCGCGTCGTCCACTACCGCCGCTACATCCCGGCGATGAGCTTCTCCACCCGGTCGTCCACCGACCGGAAGGGGTCCTTGCACAGCACGGTGCGCTGCGCCTGGTCGTTGAGCTTCAGGTGCACCCAGTCGACGGTGAAGTCGCGCCGCTGCTCCTGGGCACGGCGGATGAAGTCGCCGCGCAACCGCGCCCGTGTCGTCTGCGGCGGCACGGACTTGGCCTCGAAGATCTTCAGGTCGTTGCAGATCCGCTTGGCCTGACCCCGCTTCTCCAGCAGGTAGTACAACCCGCGTCGGCGGTGGATGTCGTGGTAGGCGAGGTCTATCTGCGCGATGCGCGGGTGCGACATCGTGATGTTGTCGCGCGCCCGGTAACGCTCGATCAGGCGGTACTTCATCACCCAGTCGATCTCGGTACCGATCTTGTCCAGGTCACCGCTGGAGATCGACTCCAGGGTCCGGCCCCACAGCTCGAGGACCTGCTCGATGACACCGCTGCGGATGCCCCTGCGGTCGCAGAAGTCCACCGCCTTGGAGTAGTACTCCTCCTGGATCTCCAGGGCCGAGGCCTCCCGGCCCGAGGCGAGGCGGACCTTGCGCTGGCCCGTTATGTCGTGCGACACCTCGCGGATCGCCCGGATCGGGTTCTCCAGCGTCAGGTCCCGCATCACGGTGCCCGCCTCGATCATGCGCAGCACCAGGTCGGTCGCGCCGACCTTCAGCAGCATGGTCGTCTCGGACATGTTCGAGTCGCCGACGATGACGTGCAGCCGCCGGTAGCGCTCGGCGTCCGCGTGCGGCTCGTCCCGGGTGTTGATGATGGGCCGGGAGCGCGTCGTGGCGGAACTGACGCCCTCCCAGATGTGCTCCGCGCGCTGGCTGACGCAGTAGACCGCGCCGCGCGGGGTCTGCAGCACCTTGCCGGCGCCGCACAGCAGCTGCCGGGTCACCAGGAAGGGGATCAGGATGTCCGCGAGGCGGGAGAACTCCCCGTGCCGGGCCACCAGGTAGTTCTCGTGGCACCCGTAGGAGTTGCCGGCGGAGTCGGTGTTGTTCTTGAAGAGGTAGACGTCGCCCGCGATGCCCTCCTCGTGCAGACGCCGCTCGGCGTCCACCAGGAGGCCCTCGAGGATGCGCTCCCCTGCCTTGTCGTGGGTGACGAGTTCCGTCACGTTGTCGCACTCGGGAGTGGCGTACTCGGGGTGCGAACCCACGTCGAGGTAGAGACGGGCGCCGTTGCGGAGGAAGACGTTGCTGCTACGACCCCATGACACGACACGGCGGAAGAGGTACCGCGCCACCTCGTCCGGGGACAGACGCCGCTGTCCCCGGAACGTGCACGTGACGCCGTACTCGTTCTCCAGCCCGAAAATGCGGCGGTCCATGATGAGACCTTACGCCTGATGCGTGGCCCTCAAACCGGGTTCGACCACGGCGATTCGATCATTTTCCGTCCCGGTTGCCGGCTCGGCGGGCGTGAGGTAGCGCCCGCTGGCCAGCAGAACCGCCAGTGCCACCACGCCACCGCCCCCCGCCACGGCGAAGGCCGCCGCCGCCCCGCCGTACTGCGCGGCCGGTCCCGCGACCGCAGTGCCCACCGCCGCACCCACGCCGAAGGTGGTGACGATCCATGAGAACGCCTCGGTCACCGTGCCCACCGGGGCATGGCGGTCGACCACCACGAAAGCGCAGGCCAGCGACGGCGCGAGGAACAACCCGGCCAGCACCGCCAGGCCGGTCATCAGCGCCACGCCCGGCACCAGCACCAGGGGCAGATAGCCCGCGGCCAGCCCCGCGACCAGCAGCCGCAGCCGCCGCTCCGGCACTCCGCCCCACTGGCGCGCCCCGTACGCCACCCCGCCCGCCAGCGCCCCCGCGCCGATCCCCGACAGCACCCAACTGGAGACCATCCCGCCCCCGTGGCCGTCCGCATACGCCACCGCCGCCACCGCGATAGAGCCCAGCGCGAGCCCCACGAAGAAGAACGAGCCGACCAGCGCCCGCAGCCCCGGCGAGCGCAGCGGCCCCAGCCAGTCCGGGGTGCGCGGCTGCGTCCGCCACGCCCGCGAGGGCGGCGAGGAGACCACGCTCAGCGCTCCCGCCACGCCGACAGCCGCGATCCACAGCAGCGCCGCCGCCTCCGAGAACACCGCCACCAGCAGCGTCACCAGCAGCGGCCCGACAGTGAACATGACCTCCTGCGCGGCCGCGTCCAGGGCGTAGGCGGCGTGGATCCGGTCCTCGCGCTTCAGCACGCTCGGCCACAGGGCCCGCAGCCCGCCCTCCAGCGGCGGCGTGAAGAAGCCAGCCACCAGCATCGCGGCGTACGCCAGGGGCAGCGGACGAGGCCCGGACAGCGCGAACAGGGCCATCCCCGCGGCCGAGAGCACCGCGGCCGGCAGCATCACCCGCGGCTGCCCGAGGCGGTCCACCGCCCGGCCGAGCAGCGGCTGGCCCGCGGCGTTGGCCAGCCCGTAAACGGCCGACAGCGCCCCCGCGAGGGCGAAGTCGCCGCCCTGCGCGCGGGTGAGCAGCACGACGCCCAGGGCCGCCGTGGCGTTCGGCAGCCGGCCGACCAGGGTGCCGGTCAGCAACCGCACCGCGTGCCGGGCCCGCAACAGGTCCGCAAAGCCGGTCGCCATGGCCGCCCCCTCCGGTAGTTGTACGTATAACGCCGTCGGTCATACGTACCATGAGCCCAGTCCACCGGTCCAGCCGCGCACCCGAGCACACACGCACGCCCGCACCCGCCCGCCGACCCCCACCGGCACCCGGCACCACCCGCCGACCACCCGAAAGAGGCCCCACGGTGACCGACACAGCGCGCCCGACCTCACGCGACGTCGCCCGCGCCGCCGGCGTCTCCCAGGCCACCGTCTCCCTCGTCCTCGGCGGCAAATGGCGCGGCCGCGTCTCCGAACGCACCGCCGACACCGTCCGCACCGCCGCCCGCGACCTCGGCTACCGGCCCAACCTCGCCGCCCGCAACCTCCGCCTCGGCCGCACCCGCACCGCGCTCCTGGTCGTCCCCACCCTCACCAACGAATACTTCGCCCGCGTCTACACCGGCGCCGCCCGCATCGCCGACGACCACGGCTTCGGCGTCGTCCTCTACCCCTCCCCCGAAGGCGTCGGCCCCGCCCGCGACCCCTTCGGCTCCGCCCGCGCCGCCCTCGACGGAGTCATCGCCTCCTCCATGGCCGCCGACGCCCTCGCCGCCATCGGCGACGGCGGACTCCCCCTCGTCATGCTCGACGCCGACCCCACGGCACCCGGCCCGGCCGCCACCGTCAACCTCGCCATCGCCGACGGCATGCGCCAGATCACCCGGCACGTCCTCGACCTCGGCCACCACCCCGGCGACATCGCCCACCTCGCCGCCGGCATCGACACCTGGACCTTCCGCGAACGCGCCCGGGCCTTGGCCGGCACCCTCGGCACCACCCCGCCCACCGAACGCTCCCCCCTCACCTACGAGGACGCCCGCCAGGCCGCCGAGCGCCTCCTCGCCCGCCCCGGCCCGCCCCCCACCGCCATCGTCTGCGACGACGACGTCCTCGCCGTCGGCGCCTGCAAAGCACTGCGCCGCCACGGACTGCGCGTCCCCCACGACGTCTCCGTGACCGGATACGACGACTCCGCCCTCGCCACCGCCGTGGAGCCGGAACTCACCACCGTCACCCTCCCTGCCGACGCCGTCGGCGCCGAAGGCATGACCGCGCTCCTCGACACCCTCGCCGGCCGCCCCACCACCGGCACCGAACTCCCCGTCCGCCTGGTCGCACGCGGCTCCACCGCACCACCACGACCACCACTCCGGCCCTGAGACGACCGACGCCCCGGCCGCCGAGAAGGCGACCGGGGCGTCAGGACGAGCCGCGGCCCGTCACACGTCCTCGTCGAGCTCCGGAAGATCGTCGTCACCCTCGCCCGAAGCCGGCGCTGAGGGCTTCGCCGGCTTCTCCGCCGACGACGGCGCCCCCTCGCCCTCCAGCAGCCGCGACAGCTGCCGGCCCAGGATCCGCTTGAACTTGCGCTGCTGCGGCCGCGTACGGTCCAGCACCGCGACCTCCAGCTGCTCCGCCGTGAGCTGCCGGTCACTGCCGTTGCTGTCCCGGCTCAGCGACTCCACCGCCAGCTTCAGCGCCTCCGCCAGCGTCATACCGTCACGGTGCCGCTGATCCAGGTAGCTGCCGATCTGGTCGGAGTTGCCGCCGACCGCCACCGCACCGTGCTCGTCCACGATCGAACCATCGTGCGGCAGCCGGTAGATCTGGTCCTCCGAGGGGTCCGCGCCCACCTCCGCGACGATCAGCTCCACCTCGTAGGGCTTCTCCCCCACGCTGGAGAAGATCGTGCCGAGTGTCTGCGCGTACACGTTCGCCAGACCGCGCGCGGTCACATCGTCACGGTCATAGGTGTACCCCCGCAGATCGGCGTAGCGCACCCCGCCGATCCGCAGGTTCTCGAACTCGTTGTACTTGCCCACCGCCGCGAAGGCGATCCGGTCGTAGATCTCACTGACCTTGTGCAGGGCACGGGACGGGTTCTCGGCGATGAAGACGATGCCGTCGGTGTACTGCAGCACGACGACGCTGCGCCCGCGCGCGATGCCCTTGCGGGCGAACTCCGCGCGGTCGGCCATGGCCTGCTGGGGTGAGACATAGAACGGCGTCGACACCGGCTATCCGTCCCTTTCTGTCAGTAGCGAGTGCATCTCGGACGACCCGATCAGAGCAGTGCGGCCCGCGGACCGTCCGGCAGCTCCAGCCGCCGCTCGTGGACGGCCCGGACGATCTCCGACGTCTCCGCCTCGGTCAGCTTGCGGAAGCCCTCGTCGGTGATGACCGTGACGATCGGGTAGATCCGCCGCCCCAGATCCGGGCCACCGGTCGCCGAGTCGTCGTCCGCCGCGTCGTACAGCGCCTGGGTCACCAGCGTCGTCGCCTGCGACTCCGTGAGATCCGGCTTGTACAGCTTCTTCATCGAGCCCCGCGCGAACACCGAACCCGAACCCGTCGCCGCGTACCCGTACTCCTCGGAACGACCGCCCGTCACGTCGTAGGAGAAGATCCGCCCCTTCTCCCGGTCCGTGTCGTAACCGGCGAACAGCGGCACCACCGCCAGCCCCTGCAGCGCCATCCCCAGGTTCCCCCGGATCATGGTCGACAGGCGGTTCGCCTTGCCCTCCAGCGAGAGCGTGGCGCCCTCGATCTTCTCGTAGTGCTCCAGCTCCAGCTGGAACAGCTTGACCATCTCCACCGCCAGGCCCGCCGTGCCCGCGATGCCGACCGCCGAGTACTCGTCGGCCGGGAACACCTTCTCGATGTCCCGCTGCGCGATGACGTTGCCCATCGTGGCCCGCCGGTCACCGGCGAGCACCACGCCGCCGGAGAAGGCCGCGGCGACGATCGTCGTGCCGTGCGGGAGCTCGACGGCCCCCTTCACGGCGGGCAGGGTGCGATTGCCCGGGAGCATGTCCGGCGCGTGCGCCCCCAGGAAGTCCACGAACGAGGACGAGCCAGGCGTCAGGAAGGCAGCTGGTAGACGCCCGGTGCTACGAGTGTTGGCTTCCACACGTTTCCTTCCACGTAGGCGGCCGCCCGCCGTATGACGTCGGGCCGATCCTTGAACTGCCCCAGCGCGGCGTTGCAGCTGAAGCACAGTACGCCACGGACCCTACCCGTCCCGTGGTCGTGATCCACATGTTCGGCCGGGGCGTCCAAACAAATGCAGCAGATGCCGAACTGCTCACCAATCATGGTGTCCAGTTCGGCCGTCGTGATGCCGTACTTGCGTGTGAAGTAGGCCGCGCGGTTGCGTTCGGCGCGGCATGTCCTCCAGTAGCTGGCAGTAGCTGGCGAAGCCGTCCGATGACGTGGCATCGCGCTCCCACTCGTCGTGCGTCTTGACCTCACCGCACTGTGGGCAGCGCTTGTGCCCCTGAGGGACGGGTACCTTCACCGGAAGTGCGGGCTCACGGCCCAGAGAGGCCTGATACTGCCGGGAGTATCTGGCAGAGCACTCCCGGCAGTAGGCCTGCAGCCCATCCCAGGCCCTGCGATTTTTGTTGAACGCCTCACGAGAGAGCATCCGCTTGCACCGAGAGCATTTTTTCCTCTCAGGCAAATCGGACACATCGCTCATTGGCCGCCCTTTTGGACAAATGACCGAACGAAATCCTCGGCATTCTCTTCGAGGACGTCATCGATCTCGTCCAGCACGGAGTCCACGTCGTCCGACAGCTTCTCGTGCCGCTCCTTGAGGTCGGAGGCCTCCTGCGCGTCCTGCGCGGTCTCCTCGACCTCCTCGGTCGAACGCGTGGCCTTCTGCTGCCCGCCGCCGGTGTCCTTGGTAGCCATGTGTCCCTCACCCCGCTCGGTGTCCATGTCCTACGAGATCAGACCCTACAAGGAGGGTCTGACATCGGCCCCCGGTATCGCCCAACGTCCGGGGGCCACCCCGATGATTCCCGGTTCGGACGGATTTCAGCCCTGCTCAGCCGCCCGACAGGATCCGCACCAGCTCCTCCGCCGTGCGGCATCGGTCCAGCAGTTCCTTGACGTGGTTGCGCGTGCCCCGCAGCGGCTCCAGCGTCGGGACGCGCTGCAGGGAGTCCCGCCCCGGGAGATCGAAGATCACCGAGTCCCAGGAGGCAGCCGCGACGTCGTCCGCGTACTGCTCCAGGCAGCGGCCGCGGAAGTAGGCGCGGGTGTCCTCAGGGGGCTTGCCCACGGCCCGCAGGACCTCCTCCTCGGTCAGCAGCCGCTGGATGCGGCCGCGGGCCTCCAGGCGGTTGTACAGGCCCTTCTCGGGGCGCACGTCGGCGTACTGGAGGTCGACGAGGTGGAGCCGGGCGGCGTCCCAGTCCAGGGAGTCCCGGCGCCGGTAGCCCTCGAGGAGCTCGCGCTTGGCGATCCAGTCCAGCTCGCCGGCCAGGCTCATGGGGTCGCCCTCGAGCCGGTTGAGCACGTCCTCCCAGCGGGCGAGCACGTCCGTGGTCTGCTCGTCGGCGTCGGTGCCGAAGCGGTCCTCGACGTACTTGCGGGCCAGCTCGCAGTACTCCATCTGGAGCTGGACGGCGGTCAGCGTACGACCGCTGCGCAGCGTGATCAGCCGTCGCAGCGCCGGGTCGTGGCTGACCTGGTGGAGGGTGCGTACGGGCTGGTCGACGGCGAGGTCGACGTTGATGAAGCCGTCCTCGATCATCGACAGGACCAGGGCGGTGGTGCCGAGCTTGAGGTAGGTGGAGATCTCCGACAGGTTCGCGTCGCCGATGATCACGTGCAGCCGGCGGTACTTCTCGGCGTCGGCGTGGGGCTCGTCGCGGGTGTTGATGATGGGCCGTTTGAGGGTCGTCTCGAGCCCGACCTCGACCTCGAAGTAGTCGGCGCGCTGGCTGATCTGGAAGCCGTGCTCGTGCCCGTCCTGGCCGATGCCGACGCGGCCGGCGCCGGTGACCACCTGGCGGCAGACGAAGAAGGGCGTGAGGTGGCGCACGATGTCCGAGAAGGGGGTCTCCCGCTTCATCAGGTAGTTCTCGTGGGTGCCGTAGGACGCGCCCTTGTTGTCGGTGTTGTTCTTGTACAGGTGGATCGGCTGGGCGCCGGGGAGCTGAGCGGCGCGTTCGGCCGCCTCGGCCATGATGCGCTCGCCGGCCTTGTCCCACAGGACGGCGTCGCGGGGGTTGGTGACCTCCGGGGCGCTGTACTCGGGGTGGGCGTGGTCGACGTAGAGCCGGGCTCCGTTGGTGAGGATGACGTTGGCGAGGCCGATGTCCTCGTCGGTGAGCTGGCTGGAGTCCGCGGCCTCTCGGGCGAGGTCGAAGCCGCGGGCGTCCCGTAGTGGGTTCTCCTCCTCGAAGTCCCAGCGGGCGCGGCGCGCCCGGTGCATCGCCGCCGCGTAGGCGTTGACGACCTGGGACGAGGTGAGCATGGCATTGGCGTTGGGGTGGCCCGGGACGGAGATCCCGTACTCCGTCTCGATGCCCATTACTCGCCGTACGGTCATGCGGCCCTCCTTGCCCGGCTGCGGCCCGTGCTGGGCCGGTCGATCAAGTACCGCCTCGCGTGTGGACCTCGTGCGGTACCGCTGAGCCTAGAACGCGATGGCGGTGGTGGGGAGATCATTGCGCGCATTCGTGGGTGGTGCCGGGGTGAAACGCCCCGGCTGCGGGTGCCCCTGCGTGGGCACCCGCAGCCGGAGGGTGGTCGCGCGCTACAGGTACTGGCCCGTGTTGGCGACGGTGTCGATGGAGCGTCCGGTGTCGGCTCCCTGCTTGCCGGTGACCAGGGTGCGGATGAAGACGATCCGCTCGCCCTTCTTGCCCGAGATGCGCGCCCAGTCGTCCGGGTTGGTGGTGTTGGGCAGGTCCTCGTTCTCCTTGAACTCGTCCACGCAGGCGGCGAGCAGGTGGGAGACGCGCAGGCCCCGCTGGTTGTGGTCGAGGAAGGCCTTGATCGCCATCTTCTTGGCCCGGTCCACGATGTTCTGGATCATGGCGCCGGAGTTGAAGTCCTTGAAGTAGAGGACTTCCTTGTCACCGTTGGCGTAGGTGACCTCCAGGAAGCGGTTCTCCTCGGACTCGGAGTACATCCTCTCGACCACGGACTGGATCATCGCGTCGACGGTGGCCGCGGGCGAGCCGCCGTGTTCGGAGAGGTCCTCGCCGTGGAGCGGGAGGGTGGTCACGAGGTACTTGGAGAAGATGTCCTTGGCCGCCTCGGCGTCCGGCCGCTCGATCTTGATCTTCACGTCCAGGCGGCCGGGCCGCAGGATCGCGGGGTCGATCATGTCCTCGCGGTTGGAGGCGCCGATGACGATGACGTTCTCCAGTCCCTCGACGCCGTCGATCTCGGCGAGCAGCTGGGGGACGATGGTGTTCTCCACGTCCGAGCTGACGCCGGAGCCGCGGGTGCGGAAGAGGGATTCCATCTCGTCGAAGAAGACGATGACGGGCGTGCCCTCGCTCGCCTTCTCCCGCGCGCGCTGGAAGACCAGGCGGATCTGCCGCTCGGTCTCCCCGACGTACTTGTTGAGCAGCTCGGGGCCCTTGATGTTCAGGAAGTAGCTCTTGCCCTGAGGCTGCCCGGTGACTTCCGCGACCTTCTTGGCGAGGGAGTTGGCGACGGCCTTGGCGATGAGCGTCTTGCCGCAGCCGGGCGGGCCGTAGAGGAGCACGCCCTTGGGCGGGCGGAGCTCGTACTCCTTGAACAGCTCGGCGTGCAGGTAGGGCAGTTCGACCGCGTCGCGGATCTGCTCGATCTGGTTGCTGAGCCCGCCGATCTGGCGGTAGTCGATGTCGGGGACCTCTTCGAGGACGAGCTCCTCGACCTCGCTCTTGGGGACCCGCTCGTAGACGTATCCGGAGCGCGGTTCGAGCAGCAGGGCGTCGCCGGCGCGGAGGGTGCCGTCCAGCAGCGGCTCGGCGAGCCGCACCACCCGCTCCTCGTCCGTGTGCCCGATGACCAGGGCCCGCTCGCCGTCCTCGAGGATCTCCTTGAGGGTGACGATGTCTCCGATGCGCTCGAACTCCATGGCCTCGACCACGTTGAGCGCCTCGTTGAGCATGACTTCCTGGCCGCGCCTGAGGTCGTCGAGCTCGACGGACGGGCTGACGTTCACCCGCAGCTTGCGGCCGCCGGTGAAGATGTCGGCTGTCCCGTCCTCGTTCGCCTGCAGGAACACGCCGAATCCGGCAGGGGGCTGTGCGAGCCGGTCCACCTCCTCCTTGAGGGCCACGATCTGGTCGCGGGCCTCGCGCAGGGTGTTCGCCAGCCGCTCGTTCTGAGCGGACACGCCTGCCAGGTTGGTCTGCAGCTCGACGATCCGCTCCTCGAGAATCCTCGTGTGCCGCGGAGAGTCGGCGAGCTTACGTCGCAGGACGGCGATCTCCTGCTCAAGAAAGGCGACCTGGCTCATGGGGTCTTCCGATCCACGAGCGGGTCGGCCGCCACGGTTGATGTCGTCGTCGTGGGCCGCCACGGTCCTCACCTCCTCCAAGGGGAGCTGGACGCTTCCAGACCCTACCTGGGCCAGTAGGGGTTGAAACCCCTAGATCACAAAGACGTCCGGGGTGTGTCCGATCTTCACCCTTGCGCACGTCCTCCCGCCAGGGAGATACCCAGCCATCACCATCCGAAAGCGGCCGGTTGTATCGTCGGTTCGGTCAACGCCCGTGATGGGCTGTCCCTTCCCGAACGATGAACGGCAGGCGAGGTAGCGGTGAGCGAGGAAGTCGTCGAGGCGCTCGAGGTCTGGATCGATCAGGACCTGTGCACCGGGGACGGCATCTGTGTGCAGTACGCGCCCGAGGTCTTCGAGCTGGACATCGACGGGCTCGCCTATGTGAAGGGCGACGACGCCGAACTGCGTCAGGAGCCCGGGGCGACGGTCCCGGTCCCGCTGCCGTTGTTGACCGATGTGGTGGATTCGGCCAGGGACTGCCCTGGCGACTGTATTCATGTGCGGAGGGTTTCGGACAGTGTAGAGCTGTACGGCCCCGACGCGGAGTGATCTGTCACATGCCGTGCGCGAGCGGTCCGGGGATCTCGTAGTAGGTGCCGGACCGCCATTCCCAGCTGTAGTCGCGCTGCTGGTCGGGGCAGCACCGGGGCACGTCGTCGGTGGAGTAGCCGAGGACGGTGGCGCGCACGGTGCGGCCGTCGACGCGCAGTCCCTGGAAGGTGCGCTGCTCACCGGGGTCGACGAGCGTCTCGACGATGCGGGGGGCGTTCCCGGCGGACGGGTCGGCCGACAGCACGTACAGGCCGCTGGGCGGGGTGCCGGTCTCGGAGTGGCAGCGGGCGGCGGCGACGGTTTCGGGGCGGCCGTCCCCGTCGAGGTCGGCGGAGGCCTGGTCCACGACGTCCGCGGGTGCGCCGGCGCACTGGAGGGGGAAGCGGACGGCGCGGGGGTCCGGTGCGGGATCGGCCGTGGGCGCGGGCTTGCGCTTCCCGGCGTGGGCGGGCGTGCTCGTGGTGGCGCCGGCGGGTTGGACGAGGGCGGCGCTGCCCACGACGGCGGCGATCAGCGCGGCCGTCGTGATCCAGTGCACGGAGCGGGCTCGGGTGTGCGGGAGGGCCGGCCCTGCGGATGGCTGCACGCGCCTGTTCTCCTGTGGAGTCGGTCGAGCGGGGTGCCCAGCATCGTGCCACAGGTCACAGTCGGGTGTGCTACCGGGGTCGGCGGTGCGGGGCCGGCCGGCCGGGTGCGCGGGTCACGGCGAAGGGGGGGGGGGGAGGGGGGGGTGGG
>NZ_JBYIQP010000065.1:0-39965 GCF_057707665.1 Actinacidiphila sp. bgisy167
TCGACGGAGAGTCTCCTCATGTCCGATGCCCGACACGACACCGCCGCCGAGGCCCGCCTCGAGGACGGTACCGCCGAGGGCCTGCACGCCGGCCGCCACCGCGGTACGGCTTCCGCCCACGACGAGGCCGAGGCGGTCCAGCCGCCGCACGGCCGCCACCGCCGGCCCTCCGGGTCCGCCGACATGGATGCCTGACGGGCCGAGGCCCGTTCCCGCCCCGCCCCGTGCGGGGTGATCGCGTCGTCAGGCGCCGCCGTGCCGCTGCGCACGACGAACGGCCGGCCGGTGATCCGGCCGGCCGTCGGCGTTGCCGGGACCCTCTCGGCCGCCGGAGGCCCGAGGGGCAGGCGAAGGCCGGTGGGGCAAGCGCCGAGGCCGGTGGGGCAAGCGGAGGTGCGCGGGGCAGGCGCCGAGGCCGCGCGCCGACCGCGTCGTGTGCGACCCGAAGCTGAACGTGGCCCGCCGGGCACCCGGCGCGGGGTGACGGCGGTCCGGTCGGCCTCGTCGCCCCGGTCGCACGCACGACGGGAAGACCGCGAGCGACGCCGTCTCCGCAGGGCATGGGCGACCCCCGACCGCACATCACTGGCACACCGTCAGCGAGGCCCGGCGCCAGTGACATTCGTCCTGACCAAGTCCGTACAAAACCCACTGCCCCCGCGGCAGCGCCGACCGTAATGTCAGTGACATGACGACGACAGTGAGTTTCACCAGGGCCGTCAAGACGTTCGGCGCGATACGCGCGGTGGACGGCGTCGACCTGGAGATCCAGCGGGGGGAGTGCGTCGCCCTGCTCGGCCGCAACGGCGCGGGCAAGTCCACCACGATCAGCCTGCTGCTCGGGCTCAACGAACCCGACGACGGCGAGGTGCGGCTCTTCGGCGCCACCCCGCACACCGCGGTCCGCGCGGGCCGGGTGGGCGCGATGCTGCAGGACGGCCGGCCGATCCCCCGGGTGACCGTCCAGGAACTGATCACCTTTGTGGCGCGCACCTACCCCGACCCCCTGCCCGTGGCCGAGGCCCTGGAACTGGCGGGCCTCACCGAGGTCGCCGGCCGCCGCGCCGACCGGCTCTCCGGGGGCCAGGCGCAGCGCGTCCGCTTCGCGGTGGCCCTGGCCGGCAACCCCGAGCTGATCGTGCTGGACGAGCCCACCGCCGCCCTCGACGTCGAGGCCCGGCGCGCCTTCTGGGACTCGATGCGGACCTATGCGGCACGCGGCAACACCGTCCTGTTCTCCACCCACTACCTGGAGGAGGCGGACGAGAACGCCGACCGCGTCGTGGTCATCGACCGCGGCCGGATCGTCGCCGACGACACCGGCGAACGCATCAAGCGCACGGTCGGCGGCAATCTCGTCTCCTTCGACCTGGCCGGAACCGCCGCCGAGGGCCTCGGGCGACTGCCCGGGGTGGTGTCGGCGGAAGTGCGCGGCGACCGTGCCGTGCTGCGCTGCGCCGACTCCGACGCCACGGTCGTCGCCCTCGCCGAGCGCGGCATGGTCCGCGGCCTGACGGTCACCGCCGCCAGCCTGGAGGAAGCGTTCCTCTCCCTGACCGCGCGTCCGGCCGCCGAGGACGACGCCGCCCCTGCCACCGCCAAGGAGAAGGTCTGATGCTGTTCGCCTACATCTCGTTGGAGATCCGGCGCACCCTCCGCGACGCCGGTTTCGTGATCTTCGGCGTCGGCATGCCGGTCATGATGTACCTGCTCTTCACCAACCTCGGGGTCAGCGGCTCGGAGGAGGACAAGGCGGCCGCGCTGGCCGCCATGATCGGCATGGCCGCCTACGGCGCGCTGGGCTCGGCGGTGAGCACCGGGTCGAGCGTCGCCGAGGACAAGGGGCTCGGCTGGCTGCGTCAGCTGCGGATCACCCCGATGTCCCCGCTGCTGGTCGTCACCGGCCGGTGCATCAGCGGCTCGATCACCGTGCTGCCCGCCATCCTGGCCGTCCTGCTGGCCGGCGGGCTCGTCAACGGCGTGGAGCTGCGGGCCTGGCAGTGGGCCGCCGTCGGGGGCCTGCTGTGGGTGGGCACCGCGCCCTTCACCCTGCTGGGCCTCGGCAACGGCTACCGGCTGTCCGGGCAGACCACCGGCGTGGTGAACATGGCCTGCAACCTGGGCCTGTCCGTCGTCGGCGGCCTGTGGATCCCCGCTTCCGTCTTCCCCGGCTGGCTGCGGGCGGTCTCCGAGTGGACCCCGTCCCAGCGCTTCGGCCAGCTCGGCTGGGCCATCGCGGACGGCGCGGCCCCGCGGGCGGGTGGCGTCGCGGTCCTCGCCGCGTGGACGGCCGTCTTCGGCGCGTACGCGGTGTACGCCTACCGCCGCTCGGCCCGCACTCCGTGAAGCCCGGCGGCACCGCGCACGAGGAGGAGGCAGCCGCCATGGCGATCACGACGGACCCCCGGCGGCCTCCGCCGGCCCGGATCCGGCACCGCTGGCGGCTGCTGCGGGTGACACGGTCCTATGACGAGGAGATCGAGGCCCTGCGGCCCCCGAACCGCCTCACCTTCCTGCCCTGGCTGCTGATGGGCGTGGGCGCGCTGTCCCACCTCCTGCAGGGCGAGGCCGCCCAGCCCTGGCTCGGGGGTCTCGGCCTGCTGGCCTTCAACTCCCTCTACATCGCGGTCGTCTTCACCGCCTTCGATCCGCGCGCCGCGGCCGGGAAGGCGCCCCGGCGCTATCTCCTCGCGCTGGCCGCGGTCACCTACGCCCTCGCCATCGGCTACGGCGGCACCTGGCTGGTGTTCTTCCCGCTGCTGTCGCTGGCCGCCGGGATCGTGGCGCGCGGCCGGCGGACGGGGCCGGTGCTCGTCGCCCTCGCGGTGTCCGCGGGAATCGTCGCCGGTCTGCGCAGCGGCGACCTCTGGGAGGGCGTGTCCATCGGGTACGGCAGCCTCATCTCGGGCCTGGTGACCGCGGCCATGCTCACCCTCCACGACGCGGTCACCCAGCTGCGCGCCACCCGTCAGGAGCTGGCTCGCAACGCCGTCGCCGAGGAGCGGCTGCGGTTCTCCCGCGACCTGCACGACCTGCTGGGGCACACCCTCTCCGTGGTCGTCGTCAAGGCCGAGGCCGCCCGCCGGCTCGCCCCGCGCGATCCGGAGGCCGCCCTCGCCCAGGTCGCCGACATCGAGGCGATCGGACGCCAGGCGCTCACCGAGATCCGCGAGGCCGTCACCGGCTACCGCGAGGGCAGTTGGTCCACCGAGCTGGACCGCGCCCGCTCGGCCCTGGCGGCCGCCGGGATCGAGGCCGTCGTCCAGGAGTCCGGGCCGCCGCCCCCGCGGACAGGGGCCCTTCTGGGGTGGGTGGTGCGGGAGGGTGTGACCAACGTCGTGCGGCACAGCGCGGCCGCCACCTGCCGCATCGAGCTGACCGCCGCCGGCGGGCGGGTCCGCCTGCGGATCACCGACGACGGCCGCGGCGTAGGCTCGGCCCCCGGAACCGGCTCCGGACTGCGGGGGCTCGCCGAACGGCTCGCCGCGGCCGGTGGCTCCCTCGCCACGGGCCCCGCACCGGGAGGCGGGTTCCGTGTGGAGGCCGAGCTGCCGGAGGAGGAGGGACAGGCGGCATGAGCGACGCCATCAAGGTCCTGCTCGCCGAGGACCAGGGGATGATGCGCGGGGCGCTCTCGCTGCTGCTGAACCTGGAGGACGACATCGAGGTCGTCGCACAGGTCGCCGCGGGCGACGAGATCGTCGCCGTGGCACTGCGCGCCCGGCCCGACGTCGCGCTGCTCGACATCGAGCTCCCCGGGCGCAGCGGGCTCGACGCGGCGGCGGAGCTGCGCGAGCGGCTCCCGGGATGCAAGGTGCTCATCCTCACGACGTTCGGCCGCCCCGGGTACCTGCGCCGCGCCATGGAGGCCGGGGCGTCCGGCTTCCTGGTCAAGGACGGCCCCGTCGAGGACCTCGCCGCCGCGATCCGGCGCGTGCTCGCCGGGCACCGCGTCATCGACCCCGCCCTGGCCGCGGCCGCCCTCAGCACCGGGCCGAGCCCGCTGACCCCGCGCGAGCAGGACGTCCTCAACGCCGCGGCGGACGGGGCGACCGTGGCCGACATCGCGGCGCGGGTGCATCTGTCGGAGTCGACGGTGCGGAACCACCTGTCCGCGGCCATCGGCAAGACGGGCACCCGCAACCGTATGGAGGCGGTGCGCACCGCCCGCCACAACGGCTGGCTCTGACCTCTGCCCGCGGCTGCGGTGCGGGTGGTCTGCGCCCGCGGCGGACGGTTCGCGGGCCCGCGCCAACCGCGCCGGGCAATCGGGCGGGCGGGAACCCCGACGGAGACCACCACGGACCCGCGCACCGCCGGCCGCACCCCTGGCGGGCGGCACAGAGGACGTGCGGGACGATGGGGGCATGAGCACGCCACCCCTCGCGGAAGTCCCCGCGGACGTCCTGGCCGCGTTCGAGGCGGCCAAGGGCTTCATGCCCACCCACGAGGGCCTCGCCCTCCTCGCGGCCGCCGCCGACGCCGCCGCCCGCCTCCCGGGCCTGCCCCTGCTGGAGGTCGGCACCTACTGCGGACGCTCCACGATCCTGCTGGCCGCCGCCGCCCGCGAGGCGGGGACCGTCGCCGTCACCGTCGACCACCACCGCGGCAGCGAGGAGCAGCAGCCCGGCTGGGAGTACCACGACCCGTCGCTCGTGGACCCCGAGGTCGGTCTGATGGACACCCTCCCCTCCTTCCGGCGCACCCTGCACGCCGCCGGGCTCGAGGAGCACGTCGTGGCGGTCGTGGGTCGCTCCCCGCAGGTCGCCGCGGTGTGGGGGAAGCCGCTCGCGCTCGTCTTCGTCGACGGCGGGCACACCGACGAGCACGCCGGCAACGACTACGCGGGCTGGGCGCCGCACGTCGCGCAGGACGGTCTCCTGGTCATCCACGACGTGTTCCCCGACCCGGCCGACGGTGGCCAGGCGCCCTGGCGGATCTACCGGCGGGCGCTGGAGTCGGGTGCGTTCACGGAAGTGTCCGCGACCGGTTCACTGCATGTACTCCGGCGTACGGACGCCGTGATCCACTACGGCGGTTAGCATCGCTGACGTGTTCAAGAACAAGGGCCGCTCGACCGTGGCCGTCGGGGCCGCGCTGGTGGTGGCGTGCGCGGCCGGGTGGCTGGTGTGGGACGCCGCGAGCGGACCGGACGACCCCGGACGCAACGGCGACCTCCCCCAGGGCGTGCGTCCGCTCCGTTCGGGCGCGCCGCCCGCCGACGCACCCTCCACCGGGGCGCCGTCCGCCCGGGCCGGCAAGCCGCTCGCGGGCAGGGTCGTGGTGCTGGACCCGGGGCACAACGCGCGCAACAGCCGGCACACGGCCGAGATCAACCGCCTGGTCGACATCGGTACCGCCCGCAAGGAGTGCGACACCACGGGCACGGCGACCAACGCGGGGTACGCCGAGGCCGCCTTCACCCTGGACGTGTCCCGGCGCGCCCGTACGCTGCTCGAGGCGCGCGGGGCCACCGTGCGGCTCACCTACGACGGCGACCGCGCGTACGGCCCCTGCATCGACGAGCGGGCCCGGATCGGGAACGAGGCCGAGGCCGACGCGGCGGTGTCGGTGCACGGCGACGGCTCGGCTGGCGGCCACCGCGGCTTCCACGTGATCATGCCCGCCGCGCTGCACCAGGGCATCGCGGACACCCGGAGGATCAGCGGGCCGTCGAGACTTCTCGGCGGCGCCCTCAAGCGGCACTTCGCGGGGGAGACGGGCACCCGGCCGTCCAACTACATCGGTGGCGGCACCGGCCTGGACGTCCGCCGCGACCTGGGCGGACTCAACCTCAGCACAGTGCCGAAGGTGTTGATCGAGTGCGGTAACATGCGCGACCCCGCGGACGCGGCGCTGATGACCAGCCCGGCCTGGCGGCAGAAGGCCGCGGAGGGCATCGCGGACGGCGTCACCGCGTTCCTGGAGGAGCGCGGGTGAGCGGCCGGTGAGCATCGGGTACCGATCGGGTCACCGACAGCCGGACCGGCCCCACCCCGCGGCGACCGTCCTCATACGATGGACAACGCCGACGACAGCGACAACGAGACGACTGACAAGGACTTCCAGTGAATAACCGCTCCCTCACCCGAGGAGACGGCGCGGTGATCGGCGCGGCGCTGCTGCTGCTGATCGCCTCGTTCCTGAACTTCTACGCCGCGAAGAACTGCGACGCGGACGGCTGCGCAGTCAACGCCTGGAAGAGCGAGCTGTTCCCGCTGCTGCCCTCGGTGCACCTGCTGGGCCTGATCGCCGCCGGCCTGTTCGTCGCCTCCCGCTTCCTGCCCGAGGGCCGCAAGCTGCTCGGCATCGGCCTGGCGCAGTGGGGCGCGGTGCTGGCCGTGGCCGCCGCCTGGGACGCCCTGTGGTCGCTCTTCAACGGCAACGAGATCTTCGAGCTGGCCACCGGCGCCTACCTCTCCTTCGTCGCCGCCGTCGCGCTCGCCGCCGTGATGCTGCTGACCCTCCGGGGCCTGCCCGCGCTCAAGGCGCCGCTGCTGCCCGCTCCGCGGCCCCGGCAGCCCCAGCAGCCCCAGCCGTACGGCGGCGTGCAGGGCGGTCAGCCGCACCCGGGCGGGCAGCAGGGCGGCTACGGCTACCCGGGGCAGGCCGGCGGGCACGGCCTGCCGGCGGACCAGTCGTTCGGCGGCGGCCAGTACGGCTACCCGCACTCCCAGCAGCAGCCCCAGGCCCAGCAGCAGCCCCAGCAGCAGCCCGCCGCGGAGTTCGCGGCCTTCTGGTTCGCGGTGCCCGTGACGCGGCCGCTGTACGCGGAGGACGGTTCGGCCCAGCAGATCGCCGAGCTGACCCCCGGCGTCTGGTACCTGGCGGTGGAGCAGCGCGGCGCAGGCCTGGTCGCGCAGACCCAGGACGGCCGCCGCGGCGTCCTTCAGGACGTCAGCGGCATCCAGCGCGGCTGACCCGCTCCCCCGCCCTCACGGGAAAGACCGCGCGCCTGTCACCCGCGCACCCCGCGCCCGCACGCGCCCGCACGCACGCGGAAGCCGTGCCCTCGGGCCGTCGGCCCGGGGGCACGGCTGTCTCCCCGCCGGTAGCGGACCGAGCTCATCCGCCGCTGAGCTGGGACAGCGAGGGCACCTTGTCGGTGACCTTGGCGCCCGCTCCCTCGCCGGCCGACTTGACGCCGCTGATGGTGTCCTGGAAGGTGCCCACGATGTCGTCGGTGCCCTGACCGCTGCGCAGCTTGCTCGGCAGGTCCTTGAGCGACTCGATGCCCGCGGTCAGCGGGGCCACCAGACGGGAGAGGGTCGGGTCGCCCTTGGCGTTCTCCGCGGCGGCCTTGAGCCGGTTGTAGGCGAAGGCCCCGGCCAGTCCCGCCTTCACCAGGGTGAGCTTGCGGCCGTCGGCGTCCTTCTCGAACTTGCCCTCGCGATAGGGCTTGACGATCCACTGGTAGGTCGCGCCGGCGGCCAGTCCCGCGTTGGCGACGAAGCGCGTCTTGGCGAGCTTCTGCTTCTCCACGGAGGAGGTGGGACTCGCGGTGCCGCCGCTCGCGGGATCGCCGGAGTCGCCGCCGCAGGCGGGGACGACCAGCAGCACGCCGGAGAGCAGAAGGGCGGTCAGAGCACGGCGCAAGGGCATGAGGGTCTCTCCCAGGGGGATGCGGTGCGTGCTCGCATCCTCGCCCCGGGCCCGGCCAGCGGCCACCGCACAGGGCCGTACGGGGCGTCAGGCCGCCTCCCGGCGACGGCGTTTGGCTGCGCCGATCGGGGCAAGACGGCAGGTATGTCCAGACGATATCGCGGCAATCCTGCGGCCACGATCATCATCGTGGCCGCCGACGTGGCGGCTTTCATCCTGATCCTGTGGATCCTGCTGTGGATGCTCGACGCCAACCGGGCCAACGGCTTCGTGGAGTGGATCCACGACGTGGCGTCCTGGCTCGGCGGCTGGGCCCACGGCATCTTCTCGACCCGGTCCGCCTGGGCGCGCACCCTGCTGGACTACGGTCTGCCGGCGGCGGTCTACCTGGTCGTCGGGCACGCCGTGGCGGGCCGGATCAACCGGGCCTGACGCCCGCTCACCGGCCGGCGCAGCACCCCGCCGCCGCGGGCACCAGCCCGAGCGGCAGCCGGTCGCCCCCGAAGACGGCCGTCGTCGCCTCGTCCCCTCCCAGGGCGGCGACGGCCAGCAGCAGCGCCCCCGCCGTCCACGTGGTGCGTTCCCGGGGCCACACGGCGGGGGCCGTGCCGGCCTGCGCGTCGCCCTCGAAGACGTACCCGGTCCAGTACATGCCGTCCTCGGCGCGCAGGTGCCGCATCGCGGCGAGGATCTCCACGGACCGGTCGGACTCCCCCATCGCCCACAGGGCCAGGGCGAGTTCGGCGCTCTCGCCGCCGGTGACCCAGGGGTTGGGCACCACGCAGCGGACCCCGAGGCCCGGCACCACGAACTCGTCCCATCGGGCCTGCACGCGCTCGCGGGCGGCCTCCCCGCGCAGCACCCCGCCGAGGACGGGGTAGTACCAGTCCATGGAGTAGCGGTGCTTGTCCAGGAACCGCTCGGGGTGGTGGGCGACGGCGTGGCCGAGCGCGCCGGCGGCCAGCTCCCAGTCGGGCTGCGGGTCCTCGCGGTACTCGGCGACGGCCAGCGCGCAGCGCAGCGCCTGGTAGATCGACGAGCAGCCGGTCATCAGCGCCTCCCGCGGATACGTCCCGTCGTCCTCGCGCCGCCAGGCGATCTCACCGCCGGGCAGCCGCAGTTCGAGGACGTACTCGACGGCCGCGTACAGCACCGGCCACATGCGCTCCAGGAAGGCGTCGTCGCCGGTGGAGAGGTGGTGGTGCCACACGCCGACGGCGACGTAGGCGCAGAAGTTGCTCTCCCGGGCCAGGTCGATGGGCTCGCACTCGCCTTCCTCGCCCTCCGCGCCGTCGGCCCAGCCGTACGCCGCGTACCAGGAGCCGTCCGGGTTCTGCCGGCGGGCGAGCCAGGTGTAGGCCGCCTCGGCGTGCTCGTGCTCGCCGGCGGCGTCCAGCGCCATGGCGGCCTCGACATGGTCCCAGGGGTCGAGGTGGCCGCCCTCGAACCACGGTATGGCGCCGTCCGGCCGCTGGACGGCGAGGATCCCGGCGACGGTCTGCGCGGCCTGCTCGGAGGTCAGTACGCCGGGCAGGACGAGGTGCTCGGTCCGCCTCACGCGTCGAGGCCCGTCTTCGGGGTGTGCGGCTTGGCGGCGTAGGCGACGAAGCTCTTGCCGATGAGCGGGTTGAGCGCGTTCTCGGCGAGCCGGGTGGCCAGCGGCTTCTTGATGATGTCCCAGACCAGCAGCTTGTGGTACAGCCGCACCGGCAGGGCCTCGTCGTTGTCCACGCCGACCGCGCACTTGATCCACCAGTACGGGGAGTGCAGCGCGTGCGCGTGGTGGCTGCCGTACGGGCGCAGACCCGCCTCGCGGATCCTTTCCAGCAGCTCGTCGGCCCGGTAGATGCGGATGTGGCCGCCCTCGACCTCGTGGTACGCGTCGGACAGCGCCCAGCAGACCTTCTCCGGCCCGTAGCGCGGCACGGTGACCGCGATGAGTCCGCCCGGCTTGAGGACGCGCACCATCTCGGCGAGCACGCCCTTGTCGTCCGGGATGTGCTCCATGACCTCGGAGACGATGACGCGGTCGAAGCTGTCGTCGGGGAACGGCAGGCTCAGCGCGTCGCCCTCCATCGCCGTGGCGGTCGCCCCGGCCGGGGCCTCCCCGGCCTCCTTCATCGCCGCGAACCACGAGGCGACCTCGCGGATCTCGTCACCGTTCCGGTCCAGGGCCACCACGTTCGCGCCGCGCCGGTAGCACTCGAAGGCGTGGCGGCCCGCGCCGCAGCCCAGGTCGAGCACCCGGTCGCCCGGGGCGAGCGGGAAGCGGGAGAAGTCGACGGTCAGCACGTGGAGCCTGCTTTCGTCCGGGACGGAGACTGGACAGTGGGCCGCGGCCCCCCGGCGGCCTCGATCGCCGCCCGGTAGTGCGCGACGGTGCCGGCGGCGGCCCGCTCCCAGGTGAAGCGGGTCAGTACGCGTTCCCGGCCGGCCAGACCGAGGCGGCGGCGCAGCCCCGGGTCGCCCAGCAGCCGGCCCAGCGCTGCGGCCAGCGCGCCCGGCTCCCCGGGCGGCACGGCCAGGCACGTCTCGCCGTCGGGCCCCGCGACCTCGGGGATGGCGCCGCCGGTCGTGGCGACCAGCGGCGTCCCGGTGGCCATGGCCTCGGCGGCCGGCAGCGAGAAGCCCTCGTACAGCGACGGCACGCAGGCGACCTGCGCGCTGCGCACCAGGTCGACCAGTTCCTCGTCGCTGACGCCCTTGACGAAGTCGACGGCGCCGCCGAGCCCGTGCCGCTCGATGGCGGCGGCCACCGGGCCGTCGTCGGCGCGCTTGCCGACGACGACGAGGTGCGCACCGGGGTGCTCGGCACGCAGCTTCGCCAGCGCCTCCACGAGGTGGACCAGGCCCTTGAGCGGCACGTCGGCACTGGAGGTGGTGACGATCCGGCCCGGCACCTCGGGCACGGAGGGGTCCGGCGAGAAGAGCCCGGTGTCGGCGCCGATGTGCACCACGTGCACCCGCTCCGGGCGCACCCCGAGGTGGTCGACGATCTCCTGCCGGGACGTGCCGGAGACGGTCAGCACGGACGGCAGCCGGCGGGAGACCCGCTTCTGCATCCGGGCGAAGCCGTACCACCGACGGACCGACGCCCGGCGCTTCCACCCCCGCGCGGCGTCGAGTTCGAGCTGCCGGTCGACCGTGATGGGGTGGTGAATGGTCGTCACGAGCGGCGCGCCGAGGGCGCGGGGGCCGCCGAGGAGGCCGTAGCCGAGGGTCTGGTTGTCGTGGATGACGTCGAAGTCCCCGCGCCGGGCGGCCAGGTGGCGGCGGGCGCGCAGGCTGAACGTCAGCGGCTCGGGGAAGCCGCCGGTCCACATCGTGCCGACCTCCAGCGCGTCCACCCAGTCGCGGTACTCCTCGCGCTTCGGGGTGCGGAACGGGTCGGGCTGGCGGTAGAGGTCGAGACTCGGCAGCTCGGTGAGGCGCACCCCGTCACCGACCGCGTCGAGCACGGGGTAGGGCTGGGCGCCGATCACCTCGACGCTGTGGCCGAGGCTGGCGAGTTCCCTGGACAGATGGCGTACGTAGACGCCCTGACCCCCGCAGAAGGGGTTCCCCTTGTAGGTGAGCAGCGCGATCCGGAGCGGCCCGGCCTCTGCGGTCACTCACGGCCCCCTTCTCGCTGCACGTCGGCGGGAGCGTAGCCGCCTGCGCCTCGATGGAACAAGTTTCAGAATCGGTTGCTCAGGGGTTGGCCCGAGAGCACGAAGATACCCGTCCCCCTGTGGGGCGCCCTGGCTGTGCCGGGTGATTCCCGCCACGCCCGGCGGTGGGAGCGCGCGGCTGCGAACAGGGCGTCATGTGCGAGGCCCGCGTGGGCCCTGCCGGTGTTTGCGCCGCTCCGGGCGGCGAGCGCCCGGTACACGTGAAGGGGCCGCGAGGAACGCCTGGAGCCCGCGGCGCGACCCCCGGTGCCTGCGGGCCTTACGAGCGACGGGTCGATGCAACCAGCCGATGAGCGGGACGATCTGTCCGCTCAGCCCAGCGATGCACTCACCGTACGCAACTCGTCCAGGGCCGACAGGACGTACCCGGTGAGCTCGTCCTTGCCGTCACGGTCGCCCTCGGACCATTCGGCGTACCCGCGCTTGAAGGCGAGGACGCCCAGCTCGCTCGCGAGGGCCGCGGCCGGGTCGGACAGGCCGCGGGCGACCAGGGCGGTCGTCATCGCAGCCGCCAGGCTGACGGTCTTGAGGGCGTCACGCTCCTGAAGCTCGACGCTGGCGGCGACGGCAGCCTTCAGGCGCGGGGCGAGCTCGCGATTCATGGGACCCATCGCGCTCGACGCGCGCTCAAGACCGGCAGCGACCGCCTCGAGCGGGCTGGCGTCATCGGGCGCCTCGGTGATCCCCTCGGCCAGCAGCCGGCTCAGCGTCTCCTGCCCGGCCACCATCAGCTCTCGCTTGTCAGGGAAGTACCGGAAGAAGGTGCTTTTGGTGACCCCGGCGCGCTCGGCGATCTGCGCGACCGTCGTGGCGTCGTACCCCTGCTCGGTGAACAGGTCGACTGCGGCCACGACAAGGCGTTCGCGTGCGCCTGGTTCCCATCGAGCCATGGCCCCATCATACGCGACGGGACTCTTGTCCCATCACTCTGCTAGGGTGATGGGACAAGAGTCCCGTCACTTGAGGAGAGCTGCATGCACGTCTTTGTCACGGGTGGCACTGGTCTGATCGGTTCCGCCGTCGTCGCCGAGCTGCTCGACCATGGCCACAGCGTCCTCGCACTCGCCCGTTCCGACGCCTCCGCGCTGGCCGCCGAGGCGGCCGGCGCCGAGCCCCTCCGGGGATCTCTCGCAGATCTCGACGTCCTTCGCTCCGGCGTCGCTCAGGCCGACGGGGTGATCCACCTGGCATTCGCCAACGACTTCAGCAGCCCCGACGCCCTCGCCAAGGCGGTCGCCGAGGAAAGCGCCGCCCTCGCGGCCCTCGGCGAGGAACTCGTCGGCAGCGACCGGCCCCTGGTCGCCTGCTCGGGTACGCCCCATGTGCCGGGCCGTGCCTCCACCGAGGCCGACCCGCTGCCGACCGACGGGCCGGTCGGTGGTCGTGGACGCGCCGTCACGGCGGTCCTGGGCCTGGCCTCGCGCCGGGTCCGGAGCACGGCCGTACGCCTGCCGCGCACGGTCCACAACCAGGGCACGGGCGGGTTCGCCGGCTTGCTGACCGACATCGCACGCCGGACCGGAGTGTCCGGCTACCCCGGCGACGGCACACAGCGCTGGCCGGCCATGCACGCGCTCGACGCGGCAGTCCTCTTCCGGCTCGCGCTGGAACACGCGGAAGCCGGCACCTCCTGGCACGCCGTGGGCGACGAGGGCGACCAGGTGCGTGACATCGCCGCGGTCATCGGCCGACGGCTGGGCCTGCCGGTCGAGTCGGTGCCGTCGCAGACGTACGGCCCTCTCGGCCCGATCTTCGCGAACGACCAGCCCTCGTCCAGCGCCCACACCCGGCAGACCCTCGGCTGGGAGCAGAAGCACCTCAGCCTCCTGGAGGACCTGGAGAACATCCAGCCCTGAGCGGCGACCGGAGGGCCCGAGCTGCTGTCCGCGGTCCGCGTCATCGAACACACCTGGCACTCGGCACTGGTGGGATGGCTGTCCGGACGCGCCTCCAGCGACCAGGTAACGACCGACATCACGACCGTCTGCCGGCTCGTCGGCCTGACCGCTCCCCGGGGCCCGCGGGCCCGAGCGCCGGCCCTGCCGTGCATCCCCGGACGAAACCACCGGACGAAACCACCGGGCGAGAGCACCGGGCGAGAGCACCGGGCGGGAACGCCGGCCGGGCCTCCCGCGGCGTCCCCGCGCCGCTGACATCGACACGCCTGCCCGCCGTACCGCCGCGCCCCGGCCGCGTCCGGCGCGGTGTGAGGCAGACCGCACACGCCCGGGGGCGGCCCGTCTGAGGAGCCCGGCTAAGGTGTGGTCGACACAACCAAGTCCATTCACGTCCGAGTGGGGGAAGCCGGTGCGAATCCGGCGCTGACCCGCAACCGTGAGCCGCCCCCGACCGGGGACGGCCCAGCCGGAGCACCCGCGCGGACGGGAGCGGCTCTTCCGTCGAGGTACACGGAGTCGGAGCCCGGTGCCGTGACAGCGCGCCCGCATCCGTCTGCGCGACCGCTCACCCGAAAGGCACCCACCCGATGCACCTGCGCCGCACCGCCGCGGCCGCTCTGGCCGCCGTCAGCGCGCTCCTCATAGCCGCGTCGCCCTCCCCTTCACCCGCGGCGGCTCCCGCCGCTCTGTACGGGGACGCCGACCCGACGTACGACGGCGTGTGGCGCCAGTCGTACGCGCTGCTGGCGCTGCACGCGGCCGGCGTCGAACCGTCCGGGGAAGCGGTGACGTGGCTCGCCGGGCAGCAGTGCGCGGACGGCGGCTTCGCCTCGTACCGCCAGGACCCGGCGGCCCCCTGCGACCCGAAGACCGAGGACACCAACGCCACCGCCATAGCCGTCCAGGCGCTCGCCGTCCACAAGCAGGACGCCGCCGTCAGGCGCGCCGCCGGCTGGCTCGCCAAGGTGCAGAACCGCGACGGCGGCTGGTCCTACAACCCCGGGGGCGCCTCCGACGCCGACTCCACCGCCGTCGTCATCGGCGGCCTCGAGGCGGCCGGCACCGATGCCGAGTCGGTGACCTCCGACGGCCGGTCGCCCTCTGACGCGCTGCACTCCCTGCAGCTGGCCTGCGGCACGAAGGACGGCGGCGCGTTCGCGTACCAGGCCGACGCCAAGACCGGCGCCCTCACGGCCAACGCCAAGGCCACCGCCGACGCCGTACGCGCCGCGCAGGGCGCGGGCTTCCTCGTCGAGGCACCCGGTCGCGACGTCGCGGTGCGCTCCGGATGCGGCGGCAGCGCCGCGGACGCGGGCGCCGCCTGGCTCGCGGCCGGACTCGCCGCGGGCGGCGGCCACTTCGACGCCCTCACCCCCGGCTCCGACCAGAAGACCCCCGACTACGGCACCACGGCCGACGCCGTCATCGCCCTCGCCGCCGGCGGCCACCTCGACGCCGCCAAGGGCGCGTACACATGGCTCGCCGCCAACTCCGCCGCCTGGGCGAAGGGCAGCCCCACCGCCCTCGCGCAGCTCGCCCTCGCCGCGCACGCCACCGGCAACCCCATGAACGACCACATCGCGAAGCTCAGCGCCCTCGGCCCGGTCGCCGAGCACACCTCCGCCCCGGCCTCCGACTCGGCCTCCGACTCCTCGGGCGGCAGTTCGGTGTGGTGGATCGTCGGCGCCGGCCTGGTCGCCGGCATCGGCATCGGGGTGCTGCTCTCCGGCCGGAAGCGCCGGTCGTGAGGCGGCCGCCTCTCGCGGCGGCGGCACTCCTCCTGGCCCTGGTGGCCGCCCTCGTCACGACGCCCGCCCACGCGGCCAGTTACCGGTACTGGTCCTTCTGGCAGCGGGACGCGGCCACCGACGCCTGGACGTTCGCCACGACCGGTCCCGCCCTCAGCCACCCCGGCGACGGGGCCGTCGAGGGCTGGCGCTTCGGCGTCAGCCCGGACGCCGCATCGGCCGCCCGCCCCCGCGGCGCGGCCCGCTTCGCCGAGGTCTGCGGCGGCACCCCGGCCCGCCCCGGCACCAAGCGCGTCGCCCTGCTGCTCGACTTCGGCACCGCCGCCGACGCCCCGGCCGCCCGCGCCGCCTGCGCCCGCGTCCCCGAGGACGCCACCTCCGCCGACGCCCTCGCCGCGGTCGCGCCCCCGCTGCGCTACGACTCCGCGGGCATCGTCTGCGCCATCGCCGGCTACCCCGCCAAGGGCTGCGGCGAGCAGGTCACCGACACCGCCGCGGCCCCCGCGCCCACCTCCTCCTCCCCCGGCCCCGCGCTCGGCGCGTACGGCGCCGCAGCCGTCGTCCTCCTGGTCGCCGCGGCCGCCGCCTGGCAGGTCCGCCGCCGTCGAGGCGACCGCCCGTGACCACCGCCACGCCTCATCCCGGGCTCCGGCTCCACGGCGCGGCACCCCGGGCGCGGCGCGTCCTCGCCCTGTCGGCCGGGTCGCGCCCGCGCGAGCGCAGGGCGGCGGACGCCGGCGCGGCGGCCCCGCTCCTCGGCACGGCTGCGCGGACCCGGCGGGACGGTGCCCCGCCGCTCGCCACCGGCACGGCGGGCACGAGCGGCGCCCCGGGCGCGGCGCCGGCCGGCGCGAGCGCGCGGCCCGCACCCCTCGCGGCCCGGGAGGCGCGACCCCCCGCGGGCCGCGACCACCACGGCCACGGACACGACCCCGAGGGCGGCGGCTCCGCTCGCCGGTGGGCGCTGCCCCGCCGTCGGCCCGAGCCCGCGGCGGCGGACCGGCGGGACGAGGCCCCCCGGTCCGCCGCGTCCGCGGGACGGGGCCGGGCGCGGGGTCCGCACGCGGGGGCGTGGTGGCTGTGGGCGCTGGGTCTGGCCACGGCCGCGTCCCGCACGACGAACCCCGCGCTGCTCGCGCTGCTCGCCGCGGTCGCCGGCTACGTCGTGGCCGCGTGCCGGGTGCCGGACGCCCCCTGGGCGCGCTCGTACGCCGCCTTCCTGCGCCTCGGCCTGGTCGTGATCGTCATCCGCCTCGGCTTCGCCGTCGTCCTGGGCTCCCCCGTCCCCGGCACGCACACCGTGCTGACCCTCCCCGAAGTGCCGCTGCCGGACTGGGCGCAGGGGGTCCGGCTCGGCGGGCGAGTGACCGCCGAGGGGCTGTGGTTCGCCTTCCGCGAGGGCATGCGGCTGGCCACCCTTCTGGCCTGCCTCGGCGCCGCGAACGCCCTGGCCAACCCCGCTCGGCTGCTGAAGTCGCTCCCCGGCGCCCTGTACGAGGCGGGCGTCGCCGTGGTCGTCGCGATGACCTTCGCGCCGCATCTGGTCGCCGACGTTCGCCGTCTGCGGACGGCCCGCCGGCTGCGGGGCCGCGCGGACCGGGGCGTACGGGCCCTGCTGCAGGTCGGCCTGCCCGTCCTGGAGGGCGCCCTGGAGCGTTCCGTCGCCCTCGCGGCCGCCATGGACGCCCGCGGCTACGGCCGCACCGCCGAGGTGCCGTCGGCCGTGCGCCGGGCGACCGCCGCACTGACCCTCGGCGGACTGCTCGGGCTGTGCGCGGGCACCTACGCGCTGCTGGCCGCCGCGGGCGCCGCGTACGGCCTGCTGCTGGCCGGTGCGGCCGCGGCCGTCGCGGGACTGCGGCTCGGCGGGCGCCGATCGGTGCGCACCCGCTACCGCCCCGACCGCTGGGACGCGACCGCCTGGCTGGTCACCGCCTCGGGCCTGGCTGTCGCCGCGCTGACGATCTGGGCCGCCGGGGCCCTGCCCGCCGACCTGGACCCGCCCGTGGTGCCGCTGACCGCGCCGTCGCTGCCGCTGTGGCCCGCGGCCGCCGTCCTGCTGGGGCTGCTGCCCGCGCATCTGAGAGGAGCCCGCCCGTGATCCGCTTCGAGCAGGTCTCCGTCCGTTACGACGGCGCCGCCGAACCCGCCCTCGCCGGTGTCGACCTGACCGTGCCCGAGGGCGAGCTCTGCCTGGTCGTCGGCCCCTCCGGCACCGGCAAGTCCACCCTGCTCGGCGCCGTCTCCGGCCTCGTGCCGCACTTCACCGGGGGCGTGCTGACCGGCCGGGTCACGGTCGCCGGGCACGACACGCGCAGCCACAAGCCGCGTGAACTCGCCCATGTCGTCGGCAGTGTGGGGCAGGACCCGCTGGCGCACTTCGTCACCGACACCGTCGAGGACGAACTCGCGTACGGCATGGAGTCGATCGGCCTCGCCCCCGACGTGATGCGCCGCCGCGTCGAGGAGACCCTCGACCTGCTCGGCCTCGCCGACCTGCGCGACCGCCCGATCAGCACTCTCTCCGGCGGGCAGCAGCAGCGTGTCGCGATCGGCTCGGTGCTCACCGTCCACCCGCGGGTGCTGGTGCTGGACGAGCCGACCTCCGCACTCGACCCGGCCGCGGCCGAGGACGTGCTCGCCGTGCTGCAGCGGCTCGTCCACGACCTGGGGACGACCGTGCTCGTGGCCGAGCACCGCCTGGAGCGGGTCGTGCAGTACGCCGACCAGGTCGTCCTCCTGCCCGGCGGGGGCGCCGCCCCGGTCTGCGGGCCGCCGGCCGAGGTCATGGCCCTCTCGCCCGTCCGTCCCCCGGTCGTCGAGCTCGGCCGCCTCGCGGACTGGTCGCCACTGCCGCTGTCGGTGCGCGACGCCCGCCGTGCCGCCGCCCCGCTGCGCGAGCGTCTCGCCGGCCGCACCCCGCCCCCGGCGCCCGCGCCCGCACAGGGCGAGCCCGTGGCGGCCGTGGCGGGCCTCACCGTGCGCCGCGGCCGCCTGGAGGCGCTGCGCGCGGTGGACCTGACCGTACGGCCCGGCGAGACCGTCGCCCTGATGGGCCGCAACGGCGCGGGCAAGTCCACCCTGCTGGCCGTCCTCGCCGGGATGACGGCCCCCACCTCGGGCAGTGCGACCGTCGGCGGCCTGCAGCCGTCCCGCACCAGGCCCGCGGAGCTGATCCGCCGGGTGGGCCTCGTCCCGCAGGACCCCCGGGACCTGCTGTACGCCGACACCGTCGCCGCCGAGTGCGCCGCCGCCGACGCCGACGCCCGCGCCACCCCCGGCACCTGCCGCGCCCTGGTCGGCGAACTGCTGCCCGGGGTCGCCGGCGGCGCCCACCCGCGTGACCTCTCCGAGGGGCAGCGCCTGGCCCTCGCCCTCGCCGTCGTGCTGACCGCCCGGCCCCCGCTGATCCTCCTCGACGAGCCGACCCGCGGCCTGGACTACGCCGCCAAGGCCCGACTCGCCGCACACCTGCGTGCGCTCGCCGCGGACGGCCACGCCGTCGTCCTCGCCACCCACGACGTCGAACTCGCCGCCGAGCTGGCCCACCGCGTCGTCGTCCTCGCCGACGGCGACCTCGTCGCGGACGGCCCCACCCCGGAAGTCGTCGTCTCCTCACCCGCGTTCGCCCCGCAGGTCGCCAAGGTGCTCAGCCCGCTGCCGTGGCTGACGGTCGATCAGGTCGGCTCGGCACTGGCGGGGACGGCATGACGGCGCGTCCTCGGGCCGTGCGGCTGGGCAGGCGGTCCGTCGCCGCGCTCGTGCTGGTCTCCGTGATCGGCGTCGCCGCGTTCGGCTGGCCGCTGCTCGCCGACCCGGGTTCCGGGCTCGCCCACAGCGCGGACGCCCCCTGGCTGTTCGCGCTGCTGCTGCCGCTGCTGCTGGCCGTCGTCATGGCGACGATCGCCGACGGCAGCGAGGGCCTGAGTGCCAAGTCCGTCGCCATGCTCGGCGTACTGGCCGCGGCGGGCGCGGCGCTGCGTCCACTGGGTGGCGGCACGGCGGGCATCGAGCCCATGTTCTTCCTCGTCGCCCTGTCCGGCCGGGTGCTCGGCCCAGGGTTCGGCTTCTCGCTGGGCGCGCTCACGATGTTCGCCTCGGCCCTGCTCACGGGCGGGGTCGGGCCGTGGATGCCGTTCCAGATGCTCTCGATGGGCTGGGTGGCCCTCGGCGCGGGACTACTCCCGGGCGCCGCGGCGTTGCGCGGGCGGGGGGAGCTCGTGCTGGTCGCCGGCTACGGGGCGGTGGCGTCGATCGCGTACGGGACGGTCATGAACCTGCAGGGCTGGCCGTATCTCGGCGGCATGTCCTCCGGGGTCTCCTTCGTGCCGGGCGACCCGCTCACCGACAACCTCGCCCGCTTCGCCGCGTACTGCCTGGCCACCTCGCTCGGCTGGGACGTGCCGCGCGCCGTGCTGACCGCCGTACTGGTCCTCACCCTGGGCCCGTTCGTGCTGCGCGCACTGCGCCGGGCCACCAGGCGCGCGGCGTTCGGCGCGCCGGTGGGCTTCGGGGCGGCGGACGGCGGCCCGGAGAGCGGCGCTTCGCGCCCGCCGCGAGTGCCGCGGCAGCCGCGCTGAGGGCCCGGCGCGCCGGGGCGACCGGGTCGCCGGCGCCCGGGGCGTCGCGCTGACCGGACGGGCTATGCCCCGAACGCCGTCCACCGCCCTTCGGAGACCACCTCGACCGCCCCGTCGACGACCTTGACGGCCGTCTGCTCGTCGATGGCGTAGGCAGGGCCGCCGATGTCGGCGGCCCACCGCTGCGCGTCCGCCAGGGTGTTCTGCGGAAAGGCGTCCAGGTGCGGAAAGATCGAGAAGTCGACGACGCCCAGGGTGCGGTCGTCCGGAGCTGACGGCCACTCGGTGAAGTAGGCCCCGATCCGCGGGGTCATCACCATGCTTCCGGCGCTCACTCCCACCCAGACCGTGTCGGGCAGCGAAGGCAGCAGATCGGCCAGCCCGGACTCCCGCATCCAATGGCACAGGTAGGTCGCGTCGCCGCCGTCGACCAGGAGCACGTCGGCCTCCCGGACCCAGGGCACCCATCGCTCCGCGCCGATGGTGGGCAGCGCGGTGAGCTCGAGGACGCCGAGCGACGCCCAGCCCAGGCCGGTGAGGTGCTGCCACCGGGGCTCGGCGGCCATGAGGCCACGCACCGAGGCCGGACCGCACATCGGGTGACCCCACTGAGCGGTCGGGACGCAGAGGGCGCGGCACTCGTCGATCGGCTTGCCGAGAAGCTGCAGGAGCGCCGCCCGGATGCTCGGGTTCGTGACCCCGCCTGACGTGAGCAAGAGCTTCAAGGTGCCCTCCAAGTACGCGCGCGAAAGATGGATGTATCCGAAGACCCGGAACGGCGCCGGAACTCATCGCCGTTCGGAGGACCCCGGCAGCCTCAGGCGGGTCCCTCGAGGAAGTCCGACGCCGGATCACCATCACGAACGGCGGCGAGCCCGTCCTCGCCAAGCCGGGCCGGCTGGTGACGAAGAGGAGTGCGAGGAACGGCTGGACGAGATCCGGAGCGAGCGGGACCGGGTGCGCGCCGCGCAGGAGGCAGCCGGCCTGCCCGGACGCGGGAGGGTACGGGCGCTGCTCGTTTTGGGTATGCCAAAAGCGACCGCGCGCCGCATGTCCGGCTACCAGAGGCCGCCACTCGAGGCCCAGCCGTGCTCGGGTCGCCGGTTGTGGACCGGACCCGTGAACCCTTCGTTTGGAGGCCTCTCGTGGCTACGCGCGGAACCGTCTCCTCGGGCGTGCAGGTGTGCTCGCTCAAGGTCGACACGCCCCAGTCGATCCAACCCGGCACGACCTATCAGATCGTACGGTTCCCGTTCGGGACGGCCGAGCCCGCGGACCGTTCCACGATGCATCAGGTGGTGCAGCCGGACGGGTACGTCATCACGAACTGGGCCACCGACGACCGGTCGGGGCTGATCTGGCCGTCGAAGTCCGGGTGGGGCCACCTGTACTCCCTCTTGCAGTGGGAGGCCGGCGCGACCGAGTACCGCGATCAGTACGTGCGTGATCCGCTCAACCTCGGCTCGCCGACACCGAGCGACACCACGGCGACGGACCACCGGCCGCCGTCTGTCGGCGCCCAGTTCTGGACCAAGGGTCACGGGATTTTCGTGAACCCGCAGACACCGATCGCGCTGCGCGTCACCCACAACGCCCCCAACCCGATCAACCTCACGCTTGCCGAGTTCAAACTCGTCATCCACGACGTCGCCTAGGAGGACATGTGGCTACTCCACTCAGCCCGGATGAACTCGTGCGGATCCTGCGGGCCGAGGGCGTCCGTGTCGCGGAGTATCCGGGGTGGCGCACCCGCTCCCGGGACGCCGCGACCGGCAACACGTTCGGGCCGGTCCACCTGATCGTCAACCACCACACCGCGGGCAGCAACTCCCTCGACGTGGTCGCAAAGAACGGCGTCCCCGGCCTGCCCGCGCCGCTGGCCCACACCCACCTCGACAAGTCCGGCCTCGCAACGATGTGCTCGGCGGGGCGGGCGAACCACGCCGGGCTCGTGGCGTCCAACGCGTACACCTCGTTCCTCGAGGAGAGGACCACGCACCCGGCGCCCTCAAAGGCGTCGGGCACGCTCGACGGGAACGACGTCGCCTACGGCATCGAGGTCGAGAACCTCGGCAACGGCGCCGACGTGTACACGCGCGCCCAGTACGACGCGTGGGTCCGCTGGAACGCGGCGATCTGCCGCCGCTACGGTTGGTCCGCGGAGTCCGTCGCGGGGCACCTGGAGACCAGCGTCGAGGGGAAGATCGACCCGCGCGGCCCGGTCGAGGGCTACGGGCGCCGGGGCCGGTTCACGTTCAGCATGGCGCAGTTCCGTAAGGACGTCGCCGAACGCCTCACCCATCCTGCCGCTTGGAACCCCGAGGAGGACGACATGCCCACCGCCGACGAGATCGCCACCGCAGTGCTGAAGAAGGACCGGATCATCAGCATCCCGGGCGCCCCGGCCGGCAACCCGACGTGGACGCTGTCGAGCTCGATCACAGAGATCCTCAAGCGCCTCGACAGGGCGAACGCGGCGCTGGCCGCGCAGTCGGCTGCGATCACCGCGCTGGCCGGGCAACTCGGCCGGGACGTCGGCACCGCGGCCGTGGTGGCTGCTGTCGAGGCCGCCATCGCTGCCGCGGTCGTCCGGGTCGACGTCACGGTCGCCGACCACACCTGACCGGCGGCCGGCACGCCCCCGCGCCGGCCGCCTTCGTCTCAGGAACGGACTCCCTGTCCGTCCTTCACCTGCCGGGCACCGACGTCATGGCCCGGACCGCGGGCGCCTACGCGCGTGACCTCGCCAAGCGCGTCGTCGTGACGTTTCTGCACAGGCTCCGTGCCTGTCGGAAGGCGCCTACTGAAGCGGCCATAGTGGCTTGGGAGAGGTCCCCGCCCAGCCAGTCATCGCGACCGCGGCGCCCAGCCGTTGACCGTGGTCGACCACCCGATGCGGCACGGCTGGTGTTGCAGTCCGGCCACACCCGGGACACGTTCCCGCTGTTTTCCGTGATTCCCGGCAGGATCGGGCACGCGAATGGCACGGGATCGTAGCCGCAACCGGGAGTCGGTGGATCGTGGACTGGCGCGCGTGCTTACCCGTGTACGGGGCTCGAGCTCTGAGTGTGTAGCTTCACGCCATGCCCTTCGCCTTTGTCCTCGCTCTTGGTGTCTTCGGTGCTCTTGCTGCTCTGCTGGCCGCGATCAACGCCGTGCAGGTCCTCCTTGGGCTCCAGCTCGTCAAACCTTCGGCCAGCAGACGTTCCCCCCGACAGCTTCGGGCCGAGTCGGCCGCTGCCGCCGTAGCCATGCTCGGTGCTTCTGTGACGGCTTTCGGCTTTTTGGCGGGTGGCATGTGGCCGGCGGCGGGCGCGCTTGTACTGCTGCCTGGGTGGATCGCCCTGACCGTGGTTCGTAGGCACTTTGCTGCCGCGTGACATCGATGAATTCCAACGGCTGTGCGGCTCGGCAGGGCCGCCGTCCATCAATTGAGGACGGCGACCGTTGGGGCGTGTCGCCGCTCCTTGAACCGTGGTCCTGGATCACTTTCAGTGCAGGGGCCACGGAGGTTCACCACAACCGCGATCATGAACGCTCGTGGGTGATGCGTTCCTCCAGGACCTGCGGTTTCGCCAGGTCGAAGACGTAGTAATCAAGGCATGGTGGACGAGGGCGAGTTGGTCATCGTGCGAGCCCACGCATCGGCGGAGCGGGCCGCATGCCCCGCCTGCGGGACGATGTCGGGCCGGGTGTCTCAGGGGGCCTGGGGTTCCGTCTTCGATGAAGTTCTGGGCACACCCGATCGACTCGTTCGGCTGGTCACCCATCACTCCGGGCTGTCGACGCGGGCCATGTGCCCAGCCTCGCACATACGACCTACCTCTTCACTCCGTGGTGAAGGGGGCGTATCCGGCCGGAACCTCACTGACGCGCAAGTCAGAGAAGAGCAAGGTCAGGCGGTGCGCGTTCGTCTCGATGCAGACCTCATGAAAGTCGAGCCCTGTGGCTCGGGACCAGCGACGAGCCGCTTCCGACTCAGGGAGAATCGACGCGCCCGGATACATGCAATGCCACATGACGCCCCAGACATAACCATCGAGGTCGGCAGCCGTCCCGTGGTCGATGAGGCGGTCGTCGAGAGAGACACGCCAAGTCTCAGGCGGCACAGAAGACTCGCATAGGGCCTCGACGCAGTACCTGAAGAGGTACCTCCGATGGGCTGGTTCGACGCCGGTTCGGTGATCCGCAGTCATGTAGACGATGACCTCGTAGTCGCGCATGTAGTCGGTGTATCCGTGACGGACGACAGCGTGGTCGAAGGCCTCATCCAGCAGTCGTTCCAGTTCAGCGACGTCCATGCCGCCGTTCTACCTCACGTGATCTGCTCTCCGCAGTGAGGTATTCCGCCGATGCTGGCGGTACTACGGCTCCAGCGACCTCCCGTCCAGGACTTCGATGTCGACGATGGCGGTTCTCGTAGGGTCGAGGTTGAGCGACCGTTCTTGTCGGTGGCGGAGGCCTTCCGGCTCGCGGACGCCGTACCCGCGCGCTACCGCGTGATGATCCTGCTGGCCTCCTTCACCACGCTGCGCTTCGGGGAGCTGGCTGGTCTCCAGCGGTGGGACGTCGACCTCTGCGGCACACTGGGAACACCCTCGCCGCGACGGGCGGGCTTCCACGCGGGAGCTGATGCACCGCATGGGGCACTCGTCGGTGCGGGCCGCGCTGATCTATCAGCACCTCGTCAACTCCCGCGACCACGGGATCGCCGGGCACGTGGACGACCAGATCCGGCGGGTCAAGGGCCGGCCCCCGGCCGCCTATCTGGCACGTGAGCGGCACGGCGGCCCTCACTGGCGGCAAAAGATCAAGGCCCAGGCATCCGGACTCACACCGGACGACCTGGGCCTTTGCCATGCGCTGGGGCCGGTGGGCGTGGACTGGCCCACTGGCTTGGGAGACTTCCCAGCTCAGCCAGTCATCGCCACCGCGGCGCCCCGTCGTTGACCGTGGCCGACCGTCCGATGTGGCACGGAACGAGTCCTGCGCGACCCTCAGTGAGGATCGCACCTTCGCGTTCTCTGAGGTGGCCGACGTCCGCGAATAATGTGGTCGCCCTTTGCACGAGACTGCCTCTACGCTCACCGAAGCGGGATCGCGCGGTCCTGTAGGTTGCGGCGCCGTGGCAGAGCGGTCGATTGCGATCGTCGTAGGGGAAGGTCCCTCCTACGACGCTCCAGTGCGGGTCCGGGCGGCCCTTGCCCTACCTAGCGCGCGGGTTCGAATCCCGTCGGCGCCGCAGCCGACCGTTCCCATCTGCGCGATGCAGACATCGTCAGGTCCCGCTGCGGCCTCAGGCTTGGCGTCGGCGCCGATCACTGACTTGTAAGTTCGGGCCAGGCACCGTGCGACCTGTCGGAAGGCGCCTACTGGAGCGGCCTACGGTCGGCAGTCATCTGCCGACGTTGATGTCATCTGGCGATGTCAGCCGTGCCGCTCCTGTACGCGTTGGGCGTTCGGCAGCACAGTCGGGCGGCATCGGCCATCATGTTCGCATGCCTGAGGCCATATGGATCAAAGTAGTTGGCACCGTACCCGCCGTCCTCTGGGTCGCTTTCGCCGCTACTGTCTACTTCACACTGCGGGGAACAATCATTCAGCGTATGGTTCCGCGGCTCACCTCACTGCGAGCCCTGGGTGTTGAGATCGAGCTTGCCGGGGAGTTGCTCGACCGCGCCCAGGACGAGAGCCAGACGACCGTTACTGCCACTGCTAGACGCATGGCACTGGGAAGACTGGAACACGCTGCGGACTTGCTCAGGGGCGGCAAGGTGTTATGGGTAGACGACCGACCGGAGGGAAACTTCCCGCTCGTCGAGCTCTTCCGTAGCGTCGGCATGCAAGTTGATCTTGCCCTGTCGACGGATGAGGCGGTCCCTCGATTCCGGCGCAAGTCCTATGACGTGATCATTAGCGACTTCAGCCGCGACGGGGACCGGGACGCGGGCATCAAGATGCTCCGAGTTCTCGAACAGTACGATATCGACGTACCTGTGTTGATCTACACGGGGAGATTTACGCCCGAGAGGGGCGTCGACCGGCGAATCTTCGCGGGGACCACCGCACCTGTAGAGCTGGTCCACTACGTCATTGACCTGATGGAGCGGGCCCGCTTGGGCTCGTTGTGACTGGAGACATCTACTTTGTAAGCCTGGTGGTCAGGGTGATCGAGAGTGCGCAGGTCAGTGCGACCGTGAAGAGCTCCCAGCTCGGTCAACAATCTCGGCCGCTTCGAACCGCCGTTACCCGTAGCTGACCGTCTGATGTGGCACGCCACTGCCCTGTCACACCCATCCGTCATGCTCTGGATCGTGGATGAGAACGCCTTCTGGCAGTTGATCGAGGACTGCAAGCCGATGACGCCTGACCCGGATGCAGAGCAACTCGTGGCCGCTCTGACGTCACGGCTGGTCGCAGGTCCTTTGGGTACGGTCAAACAGTTCGCAGAGCAGTTGTCCTGGGCGCTGTACCGGTTGGATCGCAGGGAGTACGGGCACAGCCTGTCGGGCGACGCCTTTCTGTACACCCGGGCCGGTGTGGTTGCTGCCGGCCGAGAGACGTACGACCGGGTGCTTCGGGATCCGGCGGAGTTCGTGCCGTTCGCCACTGGCAACGTATGGGCCGACAGCTTGCTCTACGTCCCAGATCGGGCGTATGAGCACATCACCGGCGAGGAGTGGGGACGCCGGACGCGCTACTCCTATTAGTCCTACTCCAACTCCGCAGGTTGGGCCGACTCCTGAACCACTGCGCTCTGTCGCGCACGAACCAACGTGGCGAACTGGCGGTGCCGGTGGACTCCAGCCGCCGACACCTGCCTTGTAATTTCGAGGCAGGGCGCCTGGTGTTCCCTGGACACCAAAGACATGAGGCTGCCTGGAAGCGGTGACAGTTACCGCTGTCCGTCGTCGTTGATGGCGCGTGTAGATGTCAGAATCGGCGGCTCGGTGCCGTCAGAGATCTGCCTGGCGAACAAGTCGACGAGCTTAGCACCATCCGTCCGACGCCTTCCTCCTCCAAAGCCTCCACGAGCGCCGGGTGAACCTGCCGGTACGGTTGCCCGGCATGGGCGGTCCAGGTTCGCCCCACGGCTCGCCCCACCCTGGCCAGGTGCGCCCTGATGTGAGGAACCGCCTCGTCGTACTTACTGGGGTCCGTGGCCATGGGGACAGTCGATCAAGGCTCACTGATGCGGTCAAGGACACTCTGCGCTCTGAGCTTGGGAATCACCGGCCCCTGCGGCCCCGGTCACGCTCTGACCAGCGGCAACGGCGGTGTGGGTGAACTAATGAGCTCGCCCCAGGACCCGCCGTTGACCGTGGTTCACCGCGCTCTCGGGCACGGAACGGGCACGGCGAGTGGTGTAGCGGCTTGCAGCGGCGGACAGGTATGGATTCACTCTGATCGTGACTGAGTCGGAGAACATGAGCACGCCAGCTCATCAGGCGGTCGAAATGGAGGACGCGGAGACACTGGCCCGCCTGCTCGGTGCGGGGGCCGATCCCAACGAGGTAGTTGGCAACTCGACGCTCCTCACCCATGCAATCGACGTAGAGGGAGATTCTGCGCAGCAGAGTGGGCAGCCCCCGAGGGTGCACACGACGGCCATCCTCCTCGCTTTCGGAGCAGACCCAGAGTTGGAAGATCCCGGTGGGGCCACACCGCTCGCACTGGCTGAGCAATATGGGCACGATGTGGCGATCCGGCTACTTCGAGCTTCCATATCTCGCTCCCGTCGACGCTGGTGGCGGCGCAGACAGCCATAGCCACTCGAACGCGCATCTTCGTCCCGAAGCAATGCACTCGACCGTGTAACCTGCGGCGATACGGCCGGTGACCTACGAGAACTGTTCGCCGCCGTCCCTGGGAGTCCGCCTGCGTGCGGGGTCGTTGTACCGCAGTTAGACACTCAGTCGGTGAGTCACGCTGCTCGTCATCCTTCACCGCAATCGGTTCGCCTCGACTGGTCCAGGGGCGGCACTACTTCTACTGCGACATACTGCTGCCGTGCGTGTGGAGAGCACCATTCAGATCCATGCTGTCCGTTTTGGGGTGACAGTGGGAGCGCTGATCGCGGCGCCTGTCCTGCTGCTGATGGGAGGACTGCTTCGGCGTCGGTACCTACTGCACTCCTACCGCGAGCATGGCCCCGGGCTTCTCAGCAAGGAGGACGGGTGGGTGAGCGCCTCGTACTTCGTGGTCACCAACGCAGTTGTCCGATGGCTGTGTTGGCCCTCCGAGCGAGTGCTTGTTCACTGGGACTCGTGAGGGCTTCGGCCGACCGCCCCAGTCACAGTTGGTCTCTCCTCAGCCACCCCTCGCCGTCTGGCGGGCGGCCGGCGGCCGAACGGCAGCGCGCTGTACTTGCACATCCTGCCGACCATCCGCACTGTGCCGCTGAGGGACATCACCACCCCGCAGGTGCGGCGTTGGCGGACGACCCTCCTTGACCAGGGCGTAGGTGCGGCGACCGTCGCCAAGGCGTACCAGATCCTCCGCGCCATCATGAACACCGCCGTGGACGACGGCCTGGTCCAGCGCAATCCGTGCCGCATCAAGGGCGGGGCCACCGCCCCGAGTGCCGAGCGACCGTTCCTGTCGGTGGCGGAGGTCTTCCGGCTCGCGGATGCCATACCCGCGCGCTACCGAGTGATGATCCTGCTGGCCTCGTTCACCGCGCTGCGCTTCGGAGAGCTGGCCGGCCTCCAGCGGTGGGACGTCGACCTGGAGCGACGCACCATCTCGGTTCGCCGGTCGGTCGCCGAGACTCGATCGGACGGACTGACGGTCAAGGCTCCCAAGTCCGCGGCCGGCGTGCGCACCGTGGCGTTCCCCGCCTCGCTCACCGTGGAACTGGCGGCGCATCTCGCCGAGTATGCCGAGCCGGGCCGCACGGGTCGGGTCTTCGTCGGGCCGCGTGGGGGAGTGCTTCGGCGGAACAACTTCCGGCGGATCTGGCTGCGGGCCATCGGCGCGGCCGGCCTCGGTGACGTCCACTTCCACGATCTGCGGCACACCGGCAACACCCTCGCCGCGACGGGCGGGGCCTCCACGCGGGAGCTGATGCACCGGATGGGGCACTCGTCGGTGCGGGCCGCGCTGATCTATCAGCACCTCGTCAACGGCCGCGACCACGAGATCGCGGGGCACGTGGACGATCAGATCCGGCGGGTGAAGGGGCCGGACCCCGGAAGTCCATCTGGCACGTGAGTGGCACGGCGGCCCTCACTCAGGGCGAAAGATCAAGGCCCAGGCTTCCGGACTCACACCGGTTCACCTGGGCCTTTGCCGTGCGCTGGGGCTGGTGGGCGTGGACGGTTTCGAACCGCCGACATCTGCCTTGTAAGGGCAGCGCTCTACCACTGAGCTACACGCCCGTCGACATGCGAAAGCACACCCTACCCTGCCATACCCCGCGATCGGCAACCGCACGCTCGGTCACCAGCCGGCCACGTGAAGTCCCCGCGAGGTTTCCGAGGCGGGCGCGGCAAGGTGGGCGGGTGGGTACAGGTCACACGAACGGCCGACCGCGACGAGCGCCGCACACCTGGCGGCGCCGGACCGCGCCCGCTCCCCCGGCACGGGATGCGGGCTCAGCGCGCGCCGACGCCACGGGCCTCGGCCACGAGGCTCGGGGGCAGTCCCGGTCCCGCGCACGCGCAGTCGATCAGCAGGTCCCGGTAGGACGTGTTCGCGAGCTTCGGTGCCAGGGCGATCAGGTCCCGCAGGTCGTCCGCCGAGCCGGCCAGGCGCGTGCGATAGGCCGCTCCCGCCGCGCGCAGGGTGACGTCGTGCGGTTCGTGCCGCAGACCCTGGTCGACGAGGGACACCGCTGCGGCGAAGTCGCCCTGCAGAGCGCGTACGTCAGCGAGGTCCAGGTAGAGGGACCAGTTGGTGACGTCCAGTGCCAGAGCGCGTTCGAAGGCCGCCGCGGTCTGGTCCATGTCGCCCATCGCGCGCCAGGTGCCCGCGCGTGCGACCTCGGTCCACATGACGCGGTCGACGGCGTCGGCGCGGTCGCACAGGGCGAAGGCCAGATCGTAGCGCCCGCAGGCGCGGGGCAAGCGGGACATGGCCGCCAGCGACTCGGGCACGGGGCTCCGTTCGGACACCACCTCGACGGCATGGAACCAGGGCGCGAACCGATCGCGCATGGCGGCGGTGTTCAGGTCGTGGCCGTAGTCCAGCGTCCGCAGGCACGCCTCGGCCAGCGCCTCGGCGCTCACCGCGTCGAGGAAGCGCGCGTCGCCGAACCACGGAGCGCCGCCCCACGCCACGTCGGGCCTGACTCCCGTGACCGAGCCGAGGGCCATCACCGCGTTGTCCATGTCCCCGTCGAGGAACAGGAAATACGCCTGCGCCGGCACAGAGCTCAAGGAGACGTCCCCTTCGAGGCCCTCCTCCAACTCCGCGCGCCGGTCCCGTCGCAGTTCACCGAGGGCAGCGTAGGCTTCCGGGGCCGCCGGTGCGGCGGCTATCTCCCCTGCCAGTAGCTTCACGGCGCCCACCGGGTTTCCGCCGCAATGCGCCATCACCTTCGCGAGAGCGACTCCCGCTGCCGTTGTCTGCACCGGGAGAGTATCCCTGGGCAACGGCTTCTGTGGAAACCTCCGATCGCCGGTGGCGCGGCCGTCGGTGACCGCGGCGCGAGCGCCCTCCCGAGCCGTCCTGGGACGTGGGTGGGCGCTCGCGGACGCATGCGTCAGTCACGCGCTGCCGAGCTGGGCGGCCAGGAACACCGCTGCCACCGAGGGACGGACGGCGTACGTCGCGCCCGCGTTCCCCTCGGGGGCCGCCCACCAGGAGAACGGCAGCCGCCGCCCGCTGTTGCCGTGCGCCTTGTTCATGCCGTTCACCACGCCTGCCACGCGCTGTGCCGGAGCGGCCTCGGTCGGACCGCCCAGGGCCATGTCCACCAGCTCCGTGCAGTGGACCCTCCGGCCGGGGGTGCGCAGCAGGTACGCGAGCATCTGCCCTGCCTGCGGCGCCAGTTCCGCCAGAAACGCGGCAGCGCGTGCCACGTCCTGCGGGCCCCAGTCAGGTGCGCCGTAGTGCCCGGCTTCGCCGGAGTGCTCGGCCCATCGCGGATCGGTCTCCGCCAGGTACTCCGCCACATACTCCGTCATGTCCGCCCCCAACTGTCGGTAGTGCGCGCGTCGTTGGCACCGTACCTCTGCGCCCGGCCACCGCGCACGGCGAAGGCCCAGGCCTCCGGTGCGAGTCCGGATGGCCTGGGCCTCGGTCGTGCCGCCCTGCGCGGGCGTCAGTACTGCTCGGTCTCCGCGAAGCCCGCGTCCCCGCCGTCGTCCGCGCCGAAGGCAGCGGCGGTCGGGTCGAATCCGGGCGGGCTGTCCTTGAGCGCCAGCCCGAGTCCGGCCAGTTTCGCCTTGACCTCGTCGATCGACTTCGCACCGAAGTTGCGGATGTCGAGCAGGTCGGCCTCGGACCGCGCCAGGAGCTCCCCCACCGAGTGGACGCCTTCGCGCTTGAGGCAGTTGTAGGAGCGGACGGTGAGGTCGAGCTCCTCGATCGGCAGTGCCATGTCGGCGGCGAGGGCGGCGTCCGTCGGGGACGGGCCCATGTCGATGCCCTCGGCGTCGACGTTCAGCTCGCGGGCGAGACCGAACAGCTCCACGAGGGTCTTGCCGGCCGAGGCCACGGCGTCACGCGGGCGCATGGCCTGCTTGGTCTCGACGTCCACGATCAGCTTGTCGAAGTCGGTGCGCTGCTCGACGCGCGTCGCCTCGACCTTGTACGTGACCTTGAGCACCGGGCTGTAGATCGAGTCGACCGGGATGCGGCCGATCTCCTGGCCCTGCTGCTTGTTCTGGACGGCGGAGACGTAGCCGCGACCGCGCTCGACGGTCAGCTCGATCTCCAGACCGGACCCCTTGCCGTTGAGCGTGGCGAGGACGAGGTCGGGGTTGTGCACCTCGACACCGGCCGGGGGCGCGATGTCGGCGGCGGTGACCACGCCCGGGACGTTCTTGCGCAGGTACATCACGACCGGCTCGTCGTGCTCCGAGGAGACCACCAGCGACTTGATGTTGAGGACGAGATCGGTGACGTCCTCCTTGACACCCGGCACGGTGGTGAACTCGTGCAGGACGCCGTCGATCCGGATCGAGGTGACGGCGGCACCCGGGATCGAGGAGAGAAGGGTGCGGCGGAGCGAGTTGCCGAGGGTGTAGCCGAAGCCCGGCTCCAGCGGCTCGATCACGAACCGGGAGCGGAACTCGTCGACGACCTCTTCGGTCAGTGACGGACGCTGAGCGATCAGCACGAGGTATGGCCTCCAGTGTGTGGCGCCCGCTATGTGACGCCGTAGACACCATGAAGCGTACGTGCGCGGCGACCTCCCATGAGGCCGACCCGCCCGTCCGACCGATCCGTAGGTGCATACTGGGGACGATGACAAAGCCTTCCGCACCGAAGCGCCATCTGCCCACCAGCCCCTTCAAGAGCCCGGTCGCCCCCGCTCCCAAGCACTTCGCGGTGGGCGACCAGGTCACACACGACGTGTACGGTCTCGGCCGGGTGGTCGGTCTCGACGACGGCCCCGCGGCACTCGTGGACTTCGGCTCGACGCAGATGCGGATCCTGAGCCCCTACGCCAAGATGACGAAGCTGTAGGACCTCCGTGCCGGGTCACGGCACACCAGGCCCCTTCCGGGACCTGATCAACGGAAGGGAACCCTCCCATCGAACTGACGTCGCTGTTCTCCGCCCCGGAAGGGCAACAGAGCTGTGCCGCCGCAGCACCGCCGTCCCCCGCGACGAACCCCTTCCAGGCCCCGGACTTCGGGGAAGACGACACGCACCTGCTCGAGGCCGGACAGGACTCCGCCCCGGACATCGGCGCCCTGCACCCCACGGCCCCGTAGGCGCCGCGGGCGGCGGCGGTCCCGGCAGGTGGGACCGCACGCCGTCTCCGTCGCCGCCGTGACGGTGAGCTCGTCCGCACGCCCGGTCCTGCTCCGGCGGCGCCCCGAACGGCTGAGCCGAGGCGGGTGGGGTGCTCGGCACTCGGACGCCGAGCAGACCGGCGGCGGCGCCGGATGCGGCGACGTGCGGGACCGCGGTCCCGCGCGTGTGGCGGCGTGGTGGCCGCGGCGGGCAGGGCAGGGACCCGCCGGTCGCCCGCCCCGGCCGAGGCCGCCAGGGCCGTCTGCGGCCCGCTGCGGCCGGTTCGACGACGCGATGGGCGTCGAAGAGCAGCCGAGAGCGGGCCCTCCGGCGTCGCCGGCCCTCGAAGGAGCCCGTGCCGCACGGCCGTCTCGCCTCACCCGTTTGCCGACGGGCGCTTCACCCACCTGGCCCCTGTGCTGGCGCTGCTGGGCTGTGTCCGTGGTCCGCCGTGTTTCCATCCCGTCAGGAGGCACACATGATGCGTGAGGACCCACAGCAGGACACCCACCCGCAGGCGGGTGCGTCACGGCGGCAACTGCTCGCCGCGGCCGCCCTGGCGCCGGTGCTGGGCGGGGCGCTCTCCGCGTGCGCGCCCACCGGGACGTCGAAGCAGCACAACCACGCGACGGTCATGCCCGTGCGCACGTCCCTGACGGAGTGGAAGGACGTGGCGGTCGCGCTGGGACGGACCGGGGACATCAGGCGCGAGTTCATGTACCACACGGGCCTGCCCCGCCGGGACCTCAAGGTGGTCTCGCAGGGCGTCACCGTCAAACCGGGGCTCGCCCTCGGCTCGCACGTGTCCTTCGTGCGCTACGCCGACGGGAACACGCTGCTGATGGGCGACGTGGTCGTCACCGAGAAGGAAATGCAGTCGTTCACCGACGTGCTGCAGGAACGCAAGATCGAGCAGACCGCGATCCACAAGCACCTGCTGTCCCAGACGCCCGAGATCTGGTGGGTGCACGTCCACGCGCACGGCAAGGACCCCGTGGCCATCGCCAAGGGCCTGCGGGCGGCGCTCGACAAGACCGGCGCCCCGCCGCCCGGGCGGCCGGCCCACACCGTGCCGCGCAAGCTCGACCTGGACACCGCCGCCATCGACAAGGTGATGGGCGTCAAGGGCGGCATCGACGACGGGATCTACAAGAACACCTTCGTGCGCCGGGAGACCATCACGGACAACGGCATGGTCCTGCCTCCGGGACTGGGCTCCACCAGCGCGATCAACTACCAGCCGCTGGGCGACGGCCGGGCAGCGGTCAGTGGCGACTGCGCCATGATCGCCAGCGAGGTCCAAAACGTCCTGTCGGCCCTGCGGAAGGCCGGGTGCCAGCTCGTCGAACTGCACAACCACGGGCTCGTGGACGAACCGCGGCTGTTCTTCGTCCACTTCTGGGCCGTGGGCGACGCCCTCAAGCTCGCCAAGGGGATCCGTACCGCGCTGGACGCCACCAACGTCAAGGGGTTGGCGGTGGAGATCGGCTGACCACCCGCCGACCGGTCGGCGCCGCCCTCGCGTGTGCCGACCGCCGCTCCATGGGGGATGCCCGCCGTGGAGCGGCGGTCGGCTGCGGCGCCCCCGGGTGCGCGGGTACACCGCCCTGGGGGTGAACCTGCTGCCGGGGGTTTCGGGCGGGGTCCCGATCCGGATGCTCTGGTGCCTCGCCCCAGGACCGGCAGCTCGCCGGCCCGGGGCTCGCCGGGCGGGAGCCGACGGAGAGCGACGGCATCATGCCCGCGCTGGTGACTTAGAGGTCGCGCGGATAGGCGGGGTGGAGAAAGGAGCGGGTCGAGGGCCGAGCCGGGCAAGGCGGAGAAGGGAGACGCAGCGGAGCTGCGGCGACCGACGACAACGCCGCCAGGCGAGAGCCATCGACCCGCGACGCCGGCCCGCCTATCCGCGCGGCCTCTTACGGGCGTGCTCCTTTTCACCGTGCTCTGGTGGGCGGCCGACCAGCCGCCGGCCGCCCGGACGGCGCTCACCGCGCACGGCTACCGGCTGCTGGGCGTCCTGTCCACGTGCGTCCCGTCGGCGGCGCTCATCGCCGGTTCCTGATCCTTCCGTCGGACACCCCCGGCGCCACGCCGCTCCTCAGGCCGGGGTGCCGACCGCCGGGCCGGAGGGAGCCGAAGGCGCCGAAGGGGCGGGGCGGGCGGTGACGCGGCGACGCCGGGTGGGCATGCCGATCGTCGGGTGGGCGACGCCCCAGGCGGCGCCCTTGCAGATCAGCTCCTTGTAGACGGCGGCCAGCCGTCCGGTCAGGGCCGCGTCGACGGCGCGGTCGTCGGCGGTGACGAACTGGATCAGGCCCTCCTTGCGGCCCAGCGAGACGCACTGGTTGAAGTACCGCAGCGGCACCTCGGGGACCTTGCCGCCGGTCAGGCGGGCGGCGATGGCGTCGGCGGCCTGCCAGGCGGTGGGGATGCCCGAGGCGCACGACATCCGCAGCGGCTTGCCGCCGGGGCCTGTCGCCAGGGCGGCGTCGCCGACGGCGTAGACGTCCGGGTGGGAGACCGAGCGCATGGTGCCGTCGACGACGATCTGGCCGGTCCCGGAGGTCTCCAGGGTGGTGGCGCCGGCGATGGGGTGGACGGCGAAGCCCGTGGTCCACACGGTGACCGCGGCCGGGATGCGGGTGCCGTCGGCGGTGGTGGCATGGTCGGCCGCCACTTCGGTGACGGCGGTGTGCTCGTGCACGGTGATGCCGAGCCTGTCGACGACCTTCCGCAGGTGCCGGGCGCCCTTCGGGGAGAGCCAGTCGCCGAGGCCGCCGCGGGCGGCGAGGGCGACGTCGAGGTCCGGGCGGGCCTCGGCGATCTCGGTGACGGTCTCCAGGCCGGTGAGGCCGCCGCCGACGACCAGGACGGGCCGTCCGGCCTCCAGGGCGGCCAGTCGCTCGCGCAGCCGCAGTGCCCCGGGGCGGCCGGCGACCTGGTGGGCGTGCTCGGCCGTGCCGGGGACGCCCTGGTTGTCCCAGCCGCTGCCGAGGGCGTGGACGAGGGTGTCGTACGCCAGTTCCCCGGGGCCGTCCGGGCCGTCGACCGCCACGGTGCGGCGGTCGGCGTCGACGGCGGTGACCTTCGCCGTCCTCAGTTCGACGCCGGTGCCCGCGAACATCTCGCCGAGGGGCCGGGGTGTGAGGTCCTGGCCGGCGGCGAGCTGGTGCAGCCGGACGCGCTCGACGAAGTCCGGCTCGGCGCTGACGAGGGTGATGGCCACGTCCTCGCGGCGCAGCCGCCGGGCGAGACGCCCGGCGACGCTGGCTCCGGTGTACCCGGCTCCGAGGACGACGATGCGGTGCTGCATGTCCTGGCTCCTGTCTGCTCTCCGGCTGATGCGCCCCTTGAACCGGGCGGCCCGCCGTTTCCTGACAGGAACGGGGTGTGAGGTATATCACGCCGGGGTCAGAAGGCGCGCAGCAGGGGTTCCCCGTGGTCGGAGGCGGCCGCCCAGCGCCGGGTGACGCGTTCCAGCTTGTCGGGGTTGACCTGGCTGCGGACGGCGGCGATGCCGTCCTCGGTCACCTCCAGGCACATGACGCCGACGACCCGTCCGCCGACGACCGCCACGACGGCGGGGCCGCCGTTGACGGTCATCGCGTACATGTCGGCGGCGCCGCCGACCAGGGCCCGCTTGGCCTCGGCGGGCCGGAACAGGCCTCGCAGGAACTTCGCCACGGCGAGGGCGCCCTCCAGCGCCCTGCTGCGGGCCGGGACCTTCCCGCCGCCGTCGCCGACCGCGACGGCGTCCTGGGTCAGCAGCCGTACGAGGGGCTCGGTGCGGCCGCTGGCGGCGGCCGCCAGGAACTCCTCGACGACCCGCCGGGCCGCGGCCTCGTCCACGCCGGCGGCGGCCTTGCGGGCCCTGCCGTCCGAGACGTGCTTCCTGGCGCGGTGGTGGATCTGCTGGCTGGCGGCCTCGGTGATGTCGAGGATCCCGGCGATCTCGCGGTGCGGGTACCCGAAGGCCTCGCGGAGCACGTACACGGCGCGTTCGCCGGGGGTGAGGCGTTCCAGCAGGACGAGGACGGCGTAGGAGACCGATTCGCGCTGCTCGGCGGTCTCTGCCGGGCCGAGCATCGGGTCCCCGGCGAGCAGCGGCTCGGGGAGCCACTGGCCGACGTAGGTCTCGCGGCGGGCCCGGGCCGAGGTGAGCTGGTTCAGGCACAGGTTGGTGAGCACCTTCGTCAGCCATGCCTCGGGGACCTCGACGCGGTCGACGCCGGCGGACTGCCAGCGCAGGAAGGTCTCCTGCACGGCGTCCTCGGCTTCGCTCGCGGAGCCGAGCAGACGGTAGGCGAGGGCCTCCAGGCGAGGCCTGGATGCCTGGAACCGGTCCACGTCGTGCGAAGTCAGGGCCATGGCCCGGATTCTAGGCCGCGGCGTCCAGGCGTACGACGGCGCCGATCTCGACGAGCTGGTCCGGCAGCGCCAGGTCCGACACGCCCATGACGGTGCTCGTGGGGCGGTGGTCGCCGCAGTAGGCGGCGTGCAGGCGGGCGGCGGTGTCGAAGTGGTCCCGCAGGCCGCGGACGAGGACGGTGGTCTCGACGATCTGGTCGCGGCGGGCCCCGAAGTGCTCCAGCACGCGGTCGAGGTTGCCGAGGGTGGTCCGCATCTGCGGTGCGAAGTCCCCTGCCCCGACTAAGGTTCCGGCGCTGTCGTGGGACAACTGGCCCGAGATGTAGAGCGTGTCGCCGGGCTGCACGGCCTGGCTGTAGCCGTAGAGCGCCTCCCACGGCATGCCGAAGTCGAATGTCCTGGAGCGGACGGTCACGGTGGTCTCCTCGTCGCCGACTGGTTCCGGCCCCGCGTGGACGGGGCCCGACAGCTCAGACCGCAGCCGCCGCGGGGCTGTGACAGGAGCGCCGCCGCCGCGAACCCGCCGGCCGGAAGGCCCGCGGCGGTCGCCGCGGGCCTTCCGGCCGGGATGTGCTGCGGTGAGCGGTCGAGTGTGGGCCCCGGCTCCTAACGGAACGGGAAGAAGCCGCCGAAGCCGCCGAAACCGCCGACAGGGACGGCGACGGGAACGATGACGGGGACGGGGACGAAGCTGCCGTAGAAGCCGTAGTTTCCGCGGAAGCCGCCGAAGCCGCCACCGCCCTGGACGTGGTTCGTCACGGCTGCCTGCCGGGCGACCGAGGGCGCGGCCTGCGGAGCCGCGTCGGCGGTGCCCGCCGCGACGAAGGCGAGCATCGGTGCCGCGAGCGCCGCGGCGAGAGTCCGGCGGACGGTGATGTTTGCGCGCATTGTCAATCTCCTTCGTACGGGAAGATTGCTGGACAACGGCCGTGCCATTTCCGACCGTCGTCGAACCGGCTTCGTGTGCCTGGAGCCGGTAGGACGAGGGGCACGTGACCCACGCGTTCTCGCTCACCGGGCAGGGACGCCGTGATGCAAAGGGCGGCAAACGCCGAGGACATGACCGTGACACGGGTGGGGCCCGGAGTCAAAAGAAAGCACGGGGGAACTGCACCGCGCCGGGCGCTTCACCGCAGGTCAGGGCATGTGCGATGACCGTGTCGGAAAAGTTCCGGGCCCCCGGGCAGCACAGTCACCCACCAGCACCCCATGGCCATGACCAAGGGTTCGAAGTCACCCTCCGTGGCCGTCGACCGGACCCTTCCGCGCGGCCGGTCCGCGGGCGGAGAGCGACCCACTCCATTTTCTTGACGCGTCAACCAATGACCTCTATGTTCGATTGACGCGTCAAGCAATCGGGCCGGCGCGAGCCGCGCGCAGTCCCCCAGGATGAGGAGTCACGACCATGGCACAGCCGCACGGTGAGGAGCTGCAGGCGCTCCTGGAGCGACAGGCGGAGCTGAGGGACCGCTACCTCCTCCCGGCCGGGGAGCGTCCCGCGCCCGCGACGCAGGGGGTCCACCACGCCGCGTTCATCGCCCGGGACGTCGAGGAGACCATCCTCTTCTACCGGGATGTCCTCGGCCTCCCGTTGGTGGACCTGGTCGAGAACCGGGACTACCCCGGTTCGACGCACTTCTTCTTCGACCTGGGCGGCGAGAACATGCTCGCCTTCTTCGACTTCCCGGGGCATCCGCACCCCGACTACGCGGAGACGGTCGGCGGCGGCCACCACCTCGCGCTGGCGGTCACGCCCGAGGTCTACGCGACGGTGAAGGCCCGCCTCGACGAGCGGGGCATCGCCTACGCGTCCTTCCCGACCGAGGTCGCCGAGAGCTTGTTCCTGGCCGACCCCAACGGGCTCCGGATCGAGCTGAACACGGAGCCCAAGGGCTACGCGCTGGGCGAGTACATCCTCTGAGCCGTCCGGCCCCCTCCACCGCGCGGCGGCGCCCCGCCGCGCCGGATGGCGGCGGGGGCGAACGGAGGGTCGGCAGGGGACGGGCGGCGGGCGGTCGTCCGCCCCCGTCCGCGTCGGCTACGAGGTCCGCGCGTCCTTCTCGCGGAGCGCCTTCTCCACCGCGTCCCGTACGCGGCTGTCCTCGCGCTCCTTGCGCCGCGCGCGGCCGCGGCGGTTGAGGAGGACGACCGCGGCGACGGCCGCGGCGAGGAGCAGCAGCAGCAGGAGCAGGACCCAGGGGACGGCCCAGCCGTGAGCGGTGGCCTCGACCGGGTCAAGGGGGGTGATGCTGCCCGCGGCGTCGGTGATCAGGGGCGTGAGGGTGGCGGTCGCGGTCAGGCTGACCGCGGGCGCCACGCCGTGGACGGGCACCTTCACCTTCCAGCTCTCGCCCGGGAGCAGTTCGGGCAGCGCGGCGATGTCGCCGGCCTTCGCACGCAACCAGCCGAACGGACCGGCCACCGAAACGGACTGACGTGCCGTCAGCATGGCGTTGCCGGTGTTGTGGATCGTGTACGTGACGGTGGCGTCTCCCGTGCCGAACGGGTTGGCCGGGCCGCTGTAGTCGACGTGGAGGTCCTCGACGGTGAGCTTGGGCTTGAGTGCGCCGCTGACCCGCAGCTTGACCCGGATGCCCAGGCGCCGGTCCACGTTGATGCCCTGCGCCTCGTCCGACTGCTTGAGGGAGGTCAGGATGCCGCCGACGTAGTCACCGGGGGTGGCGTTGTCCGGGACGGTGACGGTGAAGGGGATCTCGGCGGTCTTGCCGGGCTTGATCTCGACGCTGTCGCGGTCGGCGTGGACCCAGGCGCCGATCCCGACGGACTTCTTGTCCTTGGTGAGCAGGTCGAGCTGCCCGGTGCCGGTCGTGTAGCCGTCGGCGGCGTAGAGCGCGAGCCGCAGCGGTGAGCTGCTGCGGTTGGCCACGACCATGGCGTCCTTGACCTGACCGCCGGGGTTGGCGGTGTAGTTGTAGCTGGACCGGTCGTCGCCGAACCCGTTCGCGGCCGTCCTGACCGTCCAGGTGACGTCGCCGTCGGCCGCCCGGGCGGGTCCGGCGTGGAGGCCCACGAGGGCGAGGGCCGTGAGCAGGACCAGGACGGCGGCGCGGACGAGGGGCGCCGTGCGGCGCGGTACGGACGGGTTCATGTCGGGGTTCTCCTGGAGCGGGAGGCGGGGGGGGGGGGGGGGGGGGGGGGGGGGGGGGGGGGGGGGGGGGGGGGGAGGGG
>NZ_JBYIQP010000066.1:0-39492 GCF_057707665.1 Actinacidiphila sp. bgisy167
TGGTCAGCGTCGTGGGCCCGGCCTTCGGGAGCTGCCCGTGTCGGTACGACCTGTTGTTTCGACCGCCTGCCGCTTCGGGGGCCGGGGCTGCGACGGTGGTGTCCGCAGGTGCACTCGTGTGCGGGGCAGGTACGCAGTGGCGGGAAGCTTCCCGATGCGCCGCAGGCGCCAGACGAGTACGTCGGTGACGCTGTCGGCGGTCTCCAACTCACGCCACTCGATCGCCCGCTGGAGCAGTGCGTCGGGGTTGTGTCCGGCTCGTTCGGCTTGGGCAAGGGTGGCGGCGAGCGCGTCCCAGCCGGGCTCGCGGAGGATGCGGTCAGCCTGACCAGGCAGTGCTGCTTCCATCGTGTGGGCGTAGCGATCGCGTACAGGGGTGGGGAGTCGGCGGCCTTGCTCGCGCATCCCCTTCATGGGGGTGGCGGCTGCGGACCGGTAGGCGGCCCGCAGGTGTTGTGTGGCTTGTCGTGCGGCGGCGGCCTGCTGGGCGTGGCCGCGGGCGGAGTGCCAGTGGACGGCGGCGATCGTGACGAGGACCATCGTGGACAGGAGCATCGCGGTGGCTCCGGCGTCCTCGCCTTTGCCGAGGGCGTTGCCGGCGAGGACGATGCCGCGCGCGGCGGCGCGGAGGGCGCGGTGGTCGGCGTGCTCGGCGCGGGTGTGGGAGCGGGTGGCGCGTTCGAAGGCGCGGGCGGCCTGGGCGAGTTCCTTGCGGGTGGAGGCTGGGGCGGTCTGGGCGACGGCGTCGAGGAGTTCGCCGACGCCGATGAGCTGGGCAGCGCCTGCCGCGTCGTCGTCCCCGGCAAGTGCATTGACGGCCTGCTCGGCGACGTGGGTGGCGTCGCGGCGAGCACCGGCTGGGCGAGCGGCCCATAGGTTGGCGGCGGGCATCGGCTCCTCCTCAGGCGGTCCGGCAGCGAGGCGTTGGCGGATCCTGGGAAGGGAGAGGTCGGGGGCGAGGCGGGAGCCGGGGAACCAGATGGGCTCGCCGTCACGGTTGCGGTCGCCGGGCAGGGCGACCTTGTAGCCAAGGACGTCGCCGGAGGGGGCCAGGCGCTTTTCGAGGCGCAGGCCGGCTTCGATGAGACGGCGGAAGAACTCGTTCTCGTCGGCGGCGCCGGCCAGTGCCTGGCGGACGTGCTCACGCAGCGTTTCACGGGGCGGCTCGGTGCGGCCGGTGCGCTCCGCCTTGGCGCGTTCGGCGCTGGTGGGGCGTTGGGCGGCGGTGTGGTCGCCTTCGTTGAGGATCTGCAGACCCCACTCCTTTTCGATCTTGCGGCACTCGGCCTGGGCGCGGATGCCGTCCTGGTGACGGCGGGGGCTTCGTCCGTCTTCGCGTTTGAGCGTGGCGACGATGTGGATGTGGTCGTCGGCGTGGCGTACGGCGATCCAGCGGCACGCCTTGTCGTCGCCTTCCTCGGCGATGCCAGTGGCGTGGACGACGCGTCGGGCGACCTCGGCCCACTCGGCGTCGGTGAGGTGCCGGTCACCAGGAGCGGTGCGGACAGGACAGTGCCAGACGTGCTGGGCCGGGCGGCGGTCCTTCGGGACGGCGAGGACGGGGAGGTCGAGACGGTCGGTGAGCTGCTTGAGGGTGGCGGTCGGGTCGCGGCCGGGGTCGGGTGCGAGTTCTGGCATCCAGGCGGCGACGAGGTGCGGGTCGGTGTGTTCGTCCCGGCGGCCGGGGCCGTAGAGATAGGCGAGGAGTCCGTACGTGCGGCCGCCGGTGGAGATGTCCGGGACCACGGTGTCAGCGCCTCGCCATCTCGATGGCGGCGGCCTCGACCCTGGCGACGGCGCGCAGGACGCGGGCGACGGCGTCATCGGCGTACTCGGCCCGGCCGCCGGAGTTGAGGACGCGGGCCACCTGGTTGAGGTTGTTGCCGGCGCGGGCGAGCTGGGCACTGGCGGACATCAGCTCCTCGACGCGCCCGCGCTGGTCCAACAGCCATGCCTTGGGACCGCCTTGGGCCTGGGCGACCGCGACCGCTGCATCGGCGAGGAACCCGGCGGTCTTCAGGCCGACGGCTTCGGCGGCGCGCTTGACGATGTCGAGTTCGTCGCGGGTCAGGCGGACGCTGCGGACTTGGTCTCGGTGCGCGCTCTGGCGCAGGCGGGGGCGTGTACGCGGCGCGGAACGCTCGGCTACTTCTCCCTCCGGCTGCGATCCGCCCTCGGTCGCGGCCTCAGAGTCCGGTGCCCCCTGGTGCCGAGGGTCCCCCGCCCTCTCGGGGGTGGGGGCATGCGCTTCCGAAACTCCTCCGCGGCCTGTGGCTGCGGAGGAGTTTCGGAAGCTACAGCTTGCTCGGCCTCGTGCCGGACAGTGTCCTTCGCCCAGGTCAGGGGGTGTGCCGAGCGGATCGGGGAGCGTCATCGGGGCACTCCGGGTATGTCGCGGCGTACGTCGCGCAGGACTTCGGCGACGAAGTCGAGGGCGAGGACGGGGTGATGGAGGGTGCGGGGTGTGCTCGTGGGCGTGCGCTGGACGGTCCAGGCTCCGTCAGGGCCGGGTTCGGCGTGATGGAGGTGTCCGTACCTGCTGAGCACGGTGATCCAGGCGTCGGCTTCGGCTCGGGTGGCCGAGGTGGTGCGCATGGTGGCGGCTCCGGTGCGTGTGCAAGGTATCAGGGGGCGTGTGCTCGGCGGGTACGCCGGTCCGGGTGTCTGGGCCGGCGTACCCGCGAGTGGGTTGTCCGGTCAGCTGGTCTGGGTGGCAGGAGCCTTGTCCGCTTCCTTGCGTAGGTGCTGCATCAGGACGGTCAGCCGGTCGTTGCCGAGGCCGTGCCCGTGACCGCGGATGGCGTCCGCGACGACCTTCCGGGTCAGGTCACCAGCCCCGGTGACCGCTTGACGGGCGATCACGAGAAGCTCCTCGTCGGTGACCGGGGGCGGCTTGCGGGCGCCGCTGTCCGGACGGGCAGCGGGGCCGGTCTCCACGGTCGCGCCCGCGGTCGTGTCCGGACGCTTGGCGAGGGCAGGGCGGGTGACCGGGCGCGGCCTGGGGGCAAGGTGTCCGCCCTGGTCGGTCTCGCGGTCACCATGCTCAGGCCCCGGCTCGTCCAACTTCCCCTGCTCTCCGGGCAGGGTGTCCGGGGCGAGGGTCTCCGAGGTGTCCGGCCCCCTGGTGCCCGCGGGGCGGCCGGTGTCCGGGCCGGGCAACGCGGCGCGGTGTCGGGAGGCGACCGAGGCTCGGCCTCGTCCGCCCCGGACCGGGTCGGTGTCCGGGCGGTCATCGGTGATCCGCTCCGTCCGGACACCGGGTGTGTCCGGGGGTCCGGGCATCCCGGCTCCGGTGGCCCGGCGGGCGATGAGGATGTACAGGTGAACGGCTCCGGCTAGGGCGAGGGGGGCGATCGTGGACAGGGCGGCGACGACCGTGTCTCCCAGCCTCAGCCCGTCGGTCCTGGGGCTCTCCTCGTTGAGTCGGACCGCGTGCAGTGCGTTGGCCCAGATGCTGGCGGCGGTGGCGGTGCCGAAGAGGGTCCAGACGTAGAGGCGGGCGCGCAGCGGTGCGTCCCGGAGGACCAGGAGGGCGCGGACCCCGTAGGCGATGAAGCCGTCGATGACGAGCGGGAAGAGGTAGGTGAGGAAGCCGCGGACGTGGATCGCTACGGCCATCTGCTGGAGGGCGTCGTACGAGAGGGCGCATCCGGCACCGCCGAGGGCGATGACGACCGCGCGGTCCCATCTGGTGGTGTGCGTCGTCTCGGGTGCGGTGGAGAGGCTCATGCGGCCGTCCCGTAGGCGTCGCGGCCGAGGCGTTCGTCGGTGGGCTCGTTCGGCGGGGCGGGCTTCGTGGTCTGTTCCAGGTTCCGGTTGCGCAGGGCTCGCCGGGTCTCGCGGTAGAGCTTTTGGGCGTGCTCCTCGGTGATCTTCAGGAGCCAGGCCAGGCGCTGTTCGGTGAGGCCTTGGTGGTAGGCGGCGCGGGCGACGGCCCGGCGCTCGGTCTTGGTGAGGTGGATGTCGCGGCCGGCGATGGCGGCGTTGACCCGGCTGTAGTCGAGGCGGCTGGCGAGGTTCTCGTGGAGCGGTTCGCGTTCCTCCTCGGTCATTCCGCCGCGGATGCCGTGGGTGTCGCCGGCCTCGAGGGCGGCGTCGAGGCAGATGTGGCGGACGGGGCACTGGGCGCACAGCGACTTGGCCGCAGTGATCTTGTCGGTCTCGTCGGGTTGGGGGAAGAAGATGTCGGGATCCACGGGGTTGTGGTCGGTGCTCCGGCAGGCGGCTCGGTCCTGCCAGGTCTGGTCGCCGAGGAGGCGGTGGCGGGCAGCGTTGTTCGTCGTCGTGGTCATGCGGTGTGCTCCGATCGCTCTCCGCGCGCAGAGGCGCCAGCGGAGGGAGGCGGTGGGTACGGGGGTACGTCGGGCGGCGCGTCTGGGAGGCGCGGCCCGGGTGTCGACGTGCGGCAGTCAGGTGGCGAGGAGGCGTCTGCGGTCCACCGGCTCGAACTGGACCCGGGTGGTCATCTGGGCGAGCCTGCTGGTCACGCGGTCGCCGAGGTGGGCCCGAAGGTCCTTGATAGCCAGGTTGGTGGTCACCAGCGTCGGGAGCATGTGGTTGTACCGGCGGTTGACCAGCCGGTACGTCACTTCCTCGACCCACTCACTGGCCTTGGCCGCGCCGAGGTCGTCGATGATCAGCAGTGGGCACCGGCTGATCGCGGCCAGCTCCCGCTCGCTGTCGACGCCTTGGCGGGGACGCAGTGACGCGTAGAGGTCGGCGGCGGTGGTCGCTCGCCAGCGCACGCCGAGGCCCATCCGCACGAGCAACCGGATGGCGCCGTAGGCCTGGTGTGTCTTGCCTGCGCCGACGACGCCGGCCATCAGCAGGCTGGGACCGGTCACGACCTGCTTGCGGGCACCGAGGCTGGGGGCGACGGCTTGCTCGGCGACCTCGCGGGCCCAGGCCAGGACCTGTGGATGGTCTGCGACGGCCTCCCTGTAGCGCGGGGGCATGCCAGCGGACAGGGCTTCCAGCGGCGAAAGCCCGTCGGGCTCGGCGGCCGGGGCCGTGCGGGAGGGCTGGGTGATGTTGCGGTCAGCCAGGATGCGGGCCATCCGGTCGAGGGCGCCAGCTGTGCCGAGGGGCTGGGGGTCGCGGGTGCGGGTGCCCATCACAGCTCCTCGGCGTAGGCGGCGGCAACGTCGACCGGGTTGGTCCACGCCCGGTGAGCGGGCACGTTAGGGCCGGATCCCGGCCCTGCCAAACCGGCGGATCGGGAGTTCATCGCCTCGTTGACCATGCTGGTCAGCACGCTCGGGTGCTTGGGGTTGGCGGCGAACCTCGACAGCCCCGCCCGGATGTCCTGCGGGTCGATTCCCTCGGCCAGGAGCCTTTTCGTGATCCGGCCCAGGTGTCCGATCACGTCGCTGGGCGGGCGCTTGTCGCAGGCGCTGATGTACTCGCCGAGAAGCTGGCTGGCCGAGGCCTGGGCTGCGGGCGCTTCGCGCCCCGTAGGGAAGGAAGATCCAGGATCCAAGATCCTAGATCCGGTACCCGAGGCTTCTGCGAGGCCTCGGGGAGGGGTCGGGTAGCTGTCGGCGAAGGCCGTCTGACCTGCAACGTCGCCCTGTGTGGGGCCGGAGGCGGCGTCGGGATCGGCAAGGGCGGGCTGGTGAGGGAGCGACGCCGCGTCTCGCGGAGCGGCTGGTCCCGAGGAGGGTGGCGCGGTCCGGTCGAGGGCTCCGGGAGGATTCGTCGAGGCGTCGGCGAACCCTCGCGCAGAGCTGGGCAACACCTCGGTTCCCTTGGCGCAGACGCCCTTGCAGGAACCGCACCGGTCCGCCGCGTGGTGCTGCGGACAGGCCGGCAGCCGCGACTGGCTCGGCCTGTCGATCTTCTGGTGCTGGTGCCAGGTGACGACATGGAGGTAACGCCGTCCGTCGCAGCCCGTGTAGCGGCAGATGAGGCCCGCGTTGGCGAGCTGCTGGAGGTCGTCCTCGACGTGGACGCTGGTGTGCTCGGCGCGCAGGGGCCACAGGAGCCCCGCGATGACGGCGGCGTTGTCACGGTGGCGGCCGTGGTCGTCGGCCTGCGTGAGGAGGCCGAAGAAGGTGCGCTCGGCCTCCACGGTCACCTCGGCGAGGGACTCCGAGGTGAAGGCCTCCGGTTTGATCGTTCGTATCCGGGCCATGTCAGCGGCCCCGACCGGCCGTGAGGACGGCGGTGGCTGTCCGGCTCCAGCGATGGGCGGACCGAGCCCGGGAAATCTGTGGGGTCACTGCGCCAGCCCCCGTCCCGGCCGTGTTCCTCGCGGTGACGCGCGGACGGGGCCACGTCTGCCTGAGGCCGTAGCTGACGCCGGCGGCGGTGGCCACCGCGCGGTTTGTGTCGGCCGACTGCGCCGCGGGGGCTGCCGGCGGTTCGTATGCGGGCAGGACTGGGTTTCGCTCGGTATGGCGAGCATGCAATACTCCGTTGCTCGTAGGAGCGCGGTGCGGCGTTGTCGTGTGCAGAAGCACGCCGCCCGCGAGATGTGAAAGGCACCCCCTGGGGGTGCCGTCCCGGCGCCCAGGAGCTCGCAACTCCCGGGCGCCGTTGGCATTTACGGCGTCGCCTGTGGCAATCGGATCTCCTTCCAGCGCGTTATCAGCATCCCGGCCGTTGACCACTGCGCCAGGTCCCCCGCGAGGGACGACGAACATATGCGTCGAGCCGAGCAAGATCCAGTCCCTCGCCCAAAGCGACGACAGCGGCGTCGACCCGGTGACGCCGAGGTCCCTGCAGTCTGCAACCAACCGGCGTGATTTTTTTAACCAACCGATCAGACGAGCGTCAAGGCCGACACTACGCGCGTAGACTCTGCAGGGCCAGAAGCCCGCCAGGCGACCCGTCCAGCATCAACGGATAGCGCTGCACACCAACATGACCGATATTCAGCGCCGCGCCGGCTGTTCTCATCATGATCAATGTGAGAAGGTCGAGACGATTCACGAAAACCGGCAATCTTTTGCCGATCACGGAAACCGGCAAAAAATTGCCGGTTTCAGTGCCGAAATTAGACACACTTCACCCCTTTGCCCGTTATAAAGTAACGGGCCTCCGAGGGGCTGGGGCTTGCACATCGTCGGGGATTGATAAAAATGAATCCAGGGGGCGGCGAACGTATGATCGCCCCCTTTTCTGTATGCGCCTACGCCGGTCGCCGCCACGACGAAGCGCAAGGGCGGGAAAGGATCTCAGTGGCCACGACGGCTAACGGCGCCGCGGGCGTCGGGGAGGAGTTCTCCTCAGAGCAGCTCGCCGGTCGCTACATGGGCTTCGGTCATCTGCTGCGCCTGTGGCGCAAGAACGCCCGAGTCACCCAACCTGTGGCGGCCAGAGCGCTCGGCATGAGCGAGCGCACCTATCGGAAAGTCGAGCAGGGGGCGACGTTTCTCCGACTCACCCGCGAACAATGTGCCGCCCTGGCATCTGTCCTCGATCTGGACCGGGATGAGCGCCACGCACTGCTGCTCTACAACCTCGGCACCTCGATCGAGTACACCGAAGAGCCGGAATTGAGAAAGGCTCTGCAACTCCTGATCGACCGCCAGATGCCCAGTCCGTCCTACCTGACGGATCGCAACTGGAACATCCTCAGCTTCAACCGCGCCATGGCGGAGTGGTGGCCATGGGTCATGGAGCCGGGAGCGAACCTCCTGCGCTGGGCACTCACCGACCCAGCGGCCCGCGACCAGTTCGAGGACTGGGACATGCACGCTGCGGCGTACGTGAAGATCATGAAATTCGCCCAAGCCACCAGGGACCTCCCCGACCCGGAGCTGGAGCAACTGATCGCGGAAGCGAAAAGGGACCCCTTCGTCGAACGCCTCTGGGAAGCCGGTGCCGAACTGGAGGAGAGCAGAGACGGTCACGTCTTCCGCATGCGGGTACCGGCCTTGGACTGGGAGACCGTCGAAGTCGTCAGCCATGTCCTGCACCCGGCGTCCGCACCCGACTGCCGGTTCACGGTCCTCACCTGGGTCGAGAGCGCCCAGACCGACGACAAGACCAACAGCCTTGGCGGACAGCGCAACGCATGGGCGCAGGGAAGCCAACTCAAGAGGATCGAGCTCCAGACACCAGTGTGAGCCGCCCCACCGCATGTCGACGGCATCACCCAGACCAGCCTCGCCCTCAGACAGAGAGAAGCCTGTGGAGAAGTACACCTACCGCCTGCCGCTGCGCTGGGCGGACGCGGACGCCTACGGCCATGTCAACAATGTGCTGTTCCTCCGCTACGTGGAGGAAGCGCGAACCAGGATGTTCCAGGAGATCCTGCCCGCTGACGAGGCGAGCCGCCGCCAGTGCGCGTTCGTCGTCCGCCGCTCCACCGTCGACTACCACGCACCCCTGGTGTACCGGGAGGACCCCGTGGACGTGCAGGTCCGGGTGATCCGCGGTCGTGGGGCGATACTCGAACTCGGCTACGAGATCCGCGACGCTGACCAGCTGTACGCCGAGGTCACGACCACCATGGCCGCCTACAACCTCGACACCGGCACCCCCCGGCGCCTCTCCGAGGTCGAGAAAAAATTCATCGCCCGCTACACCGGTTCCTGAGCACCAGGCTTCCGCAGCTGCGGAGCACATGTGCCGGCGAGACCGGCTGTCCATTGGGGACACGTGATTCCCGGCCGGGTGGGTGTGTCCACGCGGCCGGGTCGGCCCTGGAGAGGCTGAGTTTTGCAGTGTGATCCCGGGCACGGGCATGATGCCGCGCTCACACAGCCGTCCTATCCGGTCGCTCTGAAAGCCGGTCAACTTCACTACGCGTGGCCCTTGTTGTTCACGTGATACCGGTCCAGCGCCAAGGTCCTGGGACTCTGCCGCGCAGGCAGTCCACTCGATACTGGGCCTCCCGGTGCCATGCCGGGTTGGTTGCCGCGTGTTGGGCGACGTAGGCCGTCATGCGCAGTTTCCGGGCCTCGGCCATGGTCTTGTAACCGGACCACGTGGTGACGTCAGTGCCGTACGAGCTGCAGAACTCCGTGTACTCGCCTCGCGTGACGGTACCGGTCGTGGTCAGCTTCACTGCTGTGGAGACTAGGTCCCACTCGGGCGGGCCGACCGTGCAGCGTTCCAGGTCCAGCAGAAAGACACCTCCGCGCTGGGTCCGCGCGACGTTGCCCACCCAGGCGTCACCGTGGACGACGCACTCCGCCAGGCCCTGCGGGAGATCGGTCCAGTCCTGTTGAAGGGCCGCAAGGTGATCACGCAGCCACGCGCGGTCGTCGGCCGCAAGAGTACTCGCCGAGTCGATGCGCTCCGCGACTCGGACGAACGGCTCGAGTCGGCCCAGGGAGAAGTCGGGAATCGGCAGGCTGTGCAGCTCCTTGAGGAGGTAGACCACATCCCTGACGGTCCCAGGCTCGTGCGGCGGCAACTCTTCCCAGAAGGTCACGGGTCGTTCCTGCGCGAGGACCGGCTGTTCAACGGCCGGCAGGGGTCGCACCGCCGGAACGTCGTTGTCGGCCAGCCACTGGGCAACACGGACTTCGCGGACTGCGGCGGCCCACTGACCAGGTCTCGCGATGCGTGCGACCACTGCGCCCGGGAGACGCCAGATCTCGTTCTCGGCGACGCGTATCGGCTCAGCGCCTGCGGTGGAGATCCCTACGGCTTCGCACGCCTGGTCGAGCACCGACGAGGATGTCCCAGGGGCCGTCATGCCTTAACCGTAGCGTTGACGCGCTCTCGGAGTGCGGCCGCTACCGGCTCCCCGGGGTGGCGACCCGCCATGAGTCCCAGCTCCCGCACGTCGTCAGCCGCCCGGCGAGAATGCAGCTGGCCTGCGTCATCCAGGGCCGCGTGACCGATCGTCGCGGCCTCCGCAGGATCACCGGTCGTCATCAGCAGGGACGCCAGTTTTGTCCCTGCGATGGCTCGACTCCGTACGTATTCGTCACCGTGTCCGGCGACCGCCGTACGCAGCCTTTCCTGAGCCCGCGCGGGATCGTGTCCCAACAAGGCCAGGTCGTAGAGCGCGTGGCCCGTGTCGCCGTGGTGCTGTGCGGCGTCGTAATAGGCCATCCACGGAGGGTCCTCGTGAGCCCGGGCTTGGCCGAACGCGTCGTCGGCCGCACCCACGGCGGACAGGGTCTGCTGTACCTCCCCCATCTTGGCGAAGGCACGGGCCCTGGCGGTGTGCAGCATGGCCTGTTCCGTGGCTGTGAGGCGATCGGCCCGCGCGAGGCCGAGCTCGGCGAACGTCAGGCCGCGGTCCGGATTACCCAGCCAGATCTGCTGCCGCGCCAGCCACGAGTAGATCTTGGCCCGCAGGTGCCAGGCATCGGCTTCTTCTGCGCAGACGGCGGCGAACCTGAAGGCGCGTTGCCCGTCGTTGTGGGCGTACGCGTCGAAGGCGGCAGCACCGACGACCATGCCGAGGCGCGCGACAGCGGCGAAGAGGTCCGCTCTCAGGTCCTCACTGCAGTCGGCCTGGAGCAGTGCGGCCGCCCACTGGAGCTGCGCTGACGCCGCCTCACGGACCATGCCGTCGCCGCCGTAGTGGTTGTCCCATTTCGAGATCACCGTCGCCGCAGTGTGGATCTGCTCGATGTCACCGGGGCGGATCACGGCTGGCGGCAGCACCGGCTCACTTCGCGCGACCAATGTGGAGAGACCTGAGGTGGACAGGGCGGCTATGCCGGAGACAGCGAGAAAGGATCGGCGGTCCACAGGATCAGTTCCGTTCGGAGCAAGTGATGCGTGCCCTGTCAGGATGCGCTCTCCGTCGCCCTCGTGGAGTCGCACGGAAGGGCTCGGTGACCGATTGTCGGCATCGGCACGCTGTCTGTCGGCGTCAGCGCATACCAGCTTCAGTATCCGGGACAGGGTGCCCTGAGTCCCCAGAACGACGTCCAGAGCGTGCGCCAGCTCCTCGTCGCAGGAACGCTTGGCCGTCTCGATGGCAAGGATGAGGTCGCCGCTGACGTGCACGGACTCACCCAGCTCACGGGCTGACATGCCGCGGACGTTCATGCGCCAGTGGCGCAACTCCGTGCCCAGCAGTGCCCGCGACGAGCGGGCGGGGTCGAGCTCTTTCGGCGGTTGTGGCATCCCGTTCTCCCGATGCTGATGCCGACAGATGGCCGGGACTCCGGCTGTCGGCATCCGACGTCTACGCGATCGCTCCGGCGTGGTCCTCAATGGTTACCGAACTTGCCCTGCCCAGTACACACCGCAACTGGAACCCGCACAGCGGGTTCTCAGGCGAAGGACGATCGATGCCTCCATCGCGCACTCTGTGCCGTGACCGAAGGAACACGACGGTGCCCGACGCTACCGACAGCTTCCCCCGCCGGCTGACGATGCGACTCGACGTGGAACCGGAGAAGCTGGCGCAGATCCGCCAAGTCGTCAAGGCGCACCTTGACATGTGGCGGCTCACGGAGATCGCGGACCTCGTGACCCTGGCAGTGACCGAGCTTCTGACCAATGTGCACAAGCACACCCCCGGCAAGGAGGCCACGTTGCTGGTCCAACGCGTTCCGGGCGGGGCCTGCGTCGTCGTGAGCGACCCCGATCCCACCATCCCGAAGGTCAAAGAGCCGGACTGGATCGGTGAGAGCGGTCGAGGGCTGCACCTCTTGACGACCCTGGCTGACGACTGGGGCATCGCGCCCACCAACACGGGTAAGGACGTGTGGATCCGTGTGGCCGCCATCGCCCATACCCCCGAGTAGGTGAGCCTGCAGAGGACTGCGAAGTTCAGAGCGCGCGGTCGGCGTGCCCGGTTCCCGCGCAGCCACGTCCCCTGAAATCCCGGGCATGCTCGTGCCAAGCCGCACAACGCAGCACCATCTGCAGGCCGTTCCAACACCGACCTGCGGATTCCCCCAAGACCGCTGCCCGCCCTACCGGGCAGCCAGGGCGCACCGCCGACGGCGTCCGACATGTCCCGGCCCCGTTTCCCCCTGACGGATCCGGGGCGTGGCACCACCGCCGGGCCGGCGCCGTGCACCCACAGCCATGACGGCGCCGGTCCGGAACCCAATGCCCCGCACCTCTAGCAAAAACCCTTACCAGTTCAGTTCAGGAGACGCCCGCCGTGTCCGGCAAGAACATCTCTCGGATCGCCGTGTTCGTGCTCGCCTTCGTCATGGTCTTCCTGGCCACATGGCTTCCGCACCGCTGACGGAGCTCCCCCGCCCACCCCGGACGGTGCAGTCCGTCCCAACCGGAGTATCCATGCCCCCCTCTTTCAGCACGACCCAGCCCTGGCACTTCACGCTGTCGGAGTCACCGCGTCCGGCAGGGCTGCCCACCAACCATGACATCGTCAGCACCAGTGTGGGCGTGGGTCTGCCCGCCGTGGAGGCACTACGGGAGCAGCCCGACGCTGTCGGCCCGATCCTGTGCTGCCCACTGCACCAAGTCCTTCTCATCCCCGTGGCGGCGGGCACGGCGCACGTCTGGCATGCCCCGCATTCACGGTGCCGCCCTGGGGGGCGGTGGGACTGCGCCGAGCTTGCCGACCACGGCCCTGGACCGTGCCGCAGCCGATTTTGGATCTTCGATCATTCACAGGCATCGATCACCAAAGCGGGCGACCTCTTCGACACCCTGAGCCTTACGCGGTCCCGCCTGCGTCGACCCGTCTCCTCCGCATGTCCTGGACACCGTGTCCGCGAGGTGGCCCGTGTCTGACCACGTCTCAGGCACTACTGTGGTTCCCGACCGACGTCGCAGGGCACGCGGTGAGGACTTAGCTCGCGATCTGCGCGGCGCTCCTGCGGTGGGGACGGGCGTTCTGGCGAGCGTGGTGCTCGGCGGTGGCTGGCTGGTGGACCACTTCAGCGTCGCGCCGACGCAGAGCGCTGCGATCACTGCGGGCTCCGCAGTCGCGTTGGTCCTTGTCTGGGCAGGGCTGCGCGGCGCCGATGCACACAGGAAAGCCACCGCCCTGGTCGGCAGGGTCAGCGATGAGCGGGATCGTCTACGTCGGGCGCTGGAGGACGTCTCCGCCACAGTCGCGGTAGGCAGGGAGCAGATCGCCTGGGCGGCAGAGCAGGCCGCTCAGGGCCGGTTCCCGAGCCATGCGGCTCCACAGATGCCTCAGGCCACAGGCGACGTGCCCGCGGACGCGGTCGCCGGCCTGCGGTTCGCCCTTGAGGAGGGATGGCGCGCGGTCATGCTTGCTGCCAAACAGCAGCACCGGGCCTTCACGCCGGAGGCCGAGCTGGCCGACCTCTCGCGATCGATCGCGCCACGGCTGCAGGCACTGGTCAACCGAGGTATCGCGGTGATCGAGCAGGTGGAGCGGAGTGTGGAGGATCCCGATCTCCTGCACAAGCTGTTCCAGGTTGATCACCTGCTCGCCCAGATGCGTCGAGCCGGGGAAAGCCTGGCGGTCCTGGGCGGCAGCATGCCGCCACGCGCCGCGGCCCCCGTGCTGGTCGCCACCGTGCTGCGCCAAGCGGTGGGCGAGATCGAGCACTACCCCAGAGTGCGCATCGCCCAGCCTCGGCAGCGAAGCCACCCGGTCGCGTTACCCGGTTACGTGAGCCCAGGTGTCGTACACCTGTTGGCCGAGATCATGGACAACGCGGCCCGCTACTCCAACGACAATGTGGAGGTCCACACCAGGCACGTTGCCGACGGGCTGGTCATCGAGGTCCTGGACCGCGGGCCCGGCATGTCGGATCTCAGACGTGACGCGCTCAATGACCTGCTGGCGGCCCCCGAATCGGCGGACCGGCGGACCCGGGTGCGGGATGGACAGATCGGACTGCTGGTCGCGGCCCTGCTGGCGAGGCGGCACCACATCGGGATCCATCTGCGGCCGAACGTCGTCGGCGGCACTCACGCGATCGTCGTTCTCCCTGGCAGCCTGCTCCTCCAGCATGAGGCGCGGCTCACCGATGCCGCCGAAGGCACCGCGGAACTCCGCAGGCCGGGCGGCGTGGGCCACTCCCGTCAGCCGCTGCCTGCTCCCACACAGAGCGAAACAGGCACGACTGCCGGCGGGCTTCCCGTACGAGTCCGCGGCGCGGCCTCGGCACCTGCCGGACAGGGTCCATCTGAAGCCTCCAGTCCGGAATCGCATGCCGGCGGCAGGCCCCGGCTGATACGCCGCAGCTCCGCACCGCACCTGCGCATGCCGTCCACCCCACCCCCCTCCGCGTCCGAACAGACACAAGGGACAGCCGCGGGCCCTACGGCCGACTTCATGGCCCGGTTCGCCTCCCGCCAGGGCCCCGGGCCCACAAAAAGTTGATCTTCCCCGTTCCCCCCACAAAAGGCTCAGGAGATTTTCCATGGAGACCAACCGCTTGATCGACGAGGATCGCACCCCGCTCGACGGACTGCTGACTGACCTGAGAAGCAGGGTGACCGGCACCGAGCACGTGTTGCTGGCCACCGGCGACGGCCTGAAAATCGCATGGAGCGAACAGGACACCGCAGAGGCCGAGAAGCTGGCCGCAGTGATGACGGGTCTGCTCTCCCTGGCGCGTGGCGCTTTCGTCACTTCCCCTGGGGGAGTGCGACAGGTCGTCGTGGAACATGATGCCGGGGCTCTGTTCGTCATGAGCGCCGAGGGCAGCGCGGCCGACCCCCGCCTCGTCGGGACGCTCCTGGGCGTACTGACCACGGAGCGCGCCGATCCGGGCGAGGTCGGCTACGAGATGAAGAAGTTGATCAAGGCGCTGGAAGAGCACCTCACGGTGCACACCCGGCAGACGCAGCCGTCCGGACGGGGTCAGTGACGTGCCGGCCGTCCCTCGCGACGTCTGGGCCGGCAGCCGTTTGGGAGACATCCGCCCCTACGCGGTCACCGGGGGTCGCACCCAACCGCAGTACGACCTCAGTCTGACCTCCATGCTCAGCACGCGTCCCGCAGGCACCACCGCAGTGCTCAGCCCGGAGTGCGAGGCGTTGCTGCTGCTGTGCAGCGGCCACCCGCGTTCGGTCGCCGAGCTCTCGGCCCGCACCGACCATCCCGTGCAGGTGACCAAGATCCTCGTCAGCGATCTCCTCGACATTCACGCCCTGGCGTTGAACCCACCGGCACCCCGCGACGCTGACACCAACGTGAAGCTTCTGGAGGACGTCCTTGCTGGACTCAAAGCCCTCGCGTAACCGTCCCTCGGTAGCGGAACTGAAGATCGTGATCGCCGGAGGCTTCGGCGTCGGCAAGACGACCCTCGTCGGGGCGATCAGTGAGATCCCGCCACTGACCACCGAAGAGGTCCTCACCGCCGCCAGCCAGGACACCGACAACCTGGAAGGCATCGGCGACAAGACCACCACCACGGTGGCCATGGACTTCGGCCGGATCACCTTCGACCAGCCCCGCCCCATGGTCCTGTTCCTGTTCGGCACGCCGGGCCAAGAACGCTTCTGGTTCATCTGGGACGACCTGTGCCTCGGCGCCGTCGGCGCCGTCGTCCTGGTCGACACCCGCCGCCTGGAGAAATCCTTCGCCGCCGTCACCTACTTCGAAGAGCGCGACATCCCCTTCGTCGTCGCCATCAACAGGTTCTCCGGCGGCTACCACTACACCGACGAGGAGGTCCGCAGTGCCCTGGAGCTTTCCCCGTCCGTGCCTTACCTGACCTGCGACGCGCGCGACCGTTCCTCCGCCCTGACCGTGATCGTCACCCTGGTCCAGCACAGCCTCGCCAACGCGGCGTCCCGGTCCCTCACCAGCCACGGAGCCCACACATGACCGCCGACCTCCCTCACACCGCCCCACCGGGCGTCGAGCAGCGCCGTGCCGAGATACAGCGGGAACTCGGTCTCTCTGGGGCCGCCGACCCCGAACTCGACGCATACGCCGCACGCCTTGCCCAGGAAGAAGGCGTTCCCTACGCCATGGTCAACATCTTCTCCCCTGGCGAGCAGCAGTTCGTCGGCCTACACGCCCCCGCCGGTCCCGACGCACCGCCGCTCGGCCGCACCATGCCGCTCAACCACGGGTTCTGCCGGGTCGTGGTCGAGCGCGGCCTCCCCCTGGTCCTGCCCGACGTCTTCGCCGCCCCCCGGTTCGCAGGCGACCCAGTGGTCGATCTGCTCGGCATCCGCACCTACACCGGCGCGCCCCTGATCCACGACGGCGTCGTCCTCGGCACCGTGTGTGCGGTCGGCCCCACGGAGAAACCTCAGGCCACCGGCAGGTCATCCCTTGCCCTCATCAAGGAGATCCGGGACGAGGTCATGGCCCACATCCTCCAGCGGTCCGGCCGGCAGCCCCCATCCCCTTGAGCTCTGACTTCTCCACTCAAGCGTCGTCGCACGCTGCACCGCCGGGGCATCCGAGTCCGCCTCTCCCAGGAGGCCCCGGCCCACGCAGCCGCCTACCCAACCGGCTCCCGCGTGCTGTCGAACGACTCGACCCATGCCACCCAGCAGTGAGGGGATCCCACACCATGTCCGACTGGTACCTGACGCCGGCACACCAGCAACTGCGCAAGGAAGTACGTGCCTTCGCCGAGACGTACGTCGCACCCCGCGTACCGGCCATGGAGAAGGCGGGAACCGCCGAGAGCGACCTCGCCCAAGCCATAGCCACGCAGGGGTGGATCGGTGCCACCATCGACCCCGCCTTCGGAGGCATGGGAGCCGGCCACCTCGCCAAGACCATCATCATCGAGGAGCTCTCCCGCACCAGCGCCGCCATGGGCGCCCTGGTGCAGGCGTCCATGCTTGGTGTCGCCAAGGTCATCCACTACGGCAACCGGCATCAGCAGCGTACGTGGCTGCCGCGGTTCGCCGACGGATCCTGCCTGCCCACGATCGCGGTGACCGAGCCTGTCTCCGGCAGTCATGTCCTGGGCATGGAGACCACCGCTGTCCGCGACGGCGACAGCTACGTCCTCACCGGCCGCAAGGCGTACGTCGGGAACTCCCACATCGGCCACGTTCACGGCGTCGTCGCGCGTACCGGGCCCGGATCACGCGGCCTGACCGCCTTCCTCGTCGAGGCAGACCGGCCGGGACTCACCCTTCCGCCCCATGCGGAGTCGTTGGGCCTGCGCGGATTCAGCTTCGGTGAACTCGTCTTCGACCAGTGCCGCATCCCAGCAGACAACCGCCTCGGCGACGAAGGCGACGGCCGGGACATCGCCTACTCCTCCAGCGTCCTGTACGGCCGCCCGAACCTCACCGCCGTCGCCCTCGGCATCCACCAGGCCATCCTCGAAGAGGTCACCCGATTCGCCACCGAACGCCACCGCTACGGCAAGCCCCTCCACCACCTGACCAACATCAAACTCAAGATCGGCCAGATCGCCTCACGCCTGATGACCGCCCGCCTCGCCGCCTACCACGCCGCCCACCTCCTCGACACCGGCGCGGCCTGCGACACGGAGCTGATGAACGCCAAGCTCATCAACGCCGAGTCCGCAATGGACTCCGCGCGCGCCGCAATGGAGATCGAAGCAGCCGCAGGCCTCACAACCGATGGGCCGTTGGAGCGCTACCTGCGAGACGCCCACCACGTCTACGCCCCCGCAGGCACCTCTGACATACAACTCCTCCGACTCGCTGAGACCACCCTCGGCCAGGACAAGGGTCAGTGGTCCCAACGCCTGGCCACGCAGGCCGGGGGGACGGCCGAGTAGGTCACCTGACCAGGGTTCCTGTCCACCACGTGCACGCCGGCAAGGCCCGCGCGTCATGCCCCTACTCCGGGGCGGGACACGTCCTGACGGCGGCCGGATCCGTGGCTCTCGCTGTCCGGTCTCCGACCGCAAACGTTCCCATACACCACTGCCATGGGCGGCACGATGCTGAGTCCGCGATTGCTACACACAGAGCACAACGAAGTATTACTGAAGTATCTGGATGCCTTGGACTGGTCGATCAGCGGCTTCGCCAGGCGGGTCGCCGCACGCTGTGAGGCGACCCGCCTGCCCTACGCCGTGGTCCCGAGTACCGTCTCACGGTGGTGCAAGGGCGCGACTCCGAATGACGACCTCGCCGCCGCCGCGTGCCACGTGCTGTCGGCAGCGCTGCACCGAATCGTGACGCCAGAGACTTTGGGCTGGCCATCCGGCACCGGCGCGGTCGCGGCACAGTCGTTGGAGTATCTGGACGTTCCCCACGCCGTGCGCATGCTCTCGAAGCTGTGGAGCCTGGACGCCATGCGCCGGCGCAACGTCGTCAAGAGTGCCTTCTCACCCACTGTGTTCGGTCCCGCCTCGCGGGAAGCACTCGTGATGCCAGCGGATGCCGACATCGATGGCCGCGGGCAGCGCAAGGTCACTGTGGCGGACATCGAGTTGCTGGATGAACAGACCCGGCTGTACGGCAAGTTGGATTCCCAGCATGGTGGGGGAAAGTTCCGCAGTGTGTTCGCGTCGATGATGGACACACACGCCACACCGATGCTGAACGGAGCATTTTCCGCACGGACCGGACGTCGACTGTACGGCAGCGTGGTGGACGCTGTTCTCGCGATGGCCTCGATGGCCTACGACGATCAACTTCCCGGCCTGGCACAGCGATACGACCTCCAGGCGATGCGACTGGCGCAGGCGATCGGCGATCGCGCCCGCATCACCAGGGTCCACATCCACCAGGTCCGACTGGCGGCTTCGCAGGGCGGACGGGGGGATGTGCTGGCCCACGCACGAAGTGCCGTGCTGGCAGCCGAGGGCGCACCTCCCCTCGTCAAAGCTTATGCGTGCGTGACAGAGGCTCGGGCATGGGCACTGAACGGACGGCCGGACCACGTCGTGGCGGCGGTGAATCAGGCTCGCGAGTTCTTCGCCCGTGCTCGCAGCAGTACCAGCCCGACATCGCTGGAATGGTTCGACCGTCGTGAGCTCGAGAGCCAAGCAGCGTGGGCGTTCGTTGTGGCCGGGATGGCAGACCAGGGGGCGCAGGCCCTGAAGGAAGCGTCAGCGCTTCCGTCGGTTCGGACGCGCGACACGCTCGAGCTCCTGATCACCGAGGCCGAGCTGGCACGGCTACGCGGCGAGTCGGCCGAGCACGCGGCTGTGACGAAGCGTGCCATCCAGGTCTCCCAGCACTTGATGAGTCGACGGCTCACCGAACGCCTCGATCACCTGAAAGCAGGAGTACCGCTCCGTGGCTTCTGATCACCGGCGGGCGGCACGGGACGCACCGTCATGTGTCCATCTGATCCGGGCGCTGATGTCGCATGGTGAGCGCTTCGGACTCGTGTCGTCGTCATGCCGGGTGCCGACGTACAACCAGCCCAATAGCTGCTCTCCACCGGTGACACCGAGGTACTTGCGGACCTGTGGCGCCTCGACGACTTGGCCGGTGCGCCAGATCGACGCCCAGCCGTGGCTGTGCAGGAGCAGCGACAAGGTTACGACCATGCCGGTGGTGGCGGCCAGCTGCTCCCATTCGGAGACTTTCGGGTGGTCTGGCACGGACCGGTGCACGATCGACAGGAGCAGGGGCGCGCGCAGGGGCTTGGAGACGGCCCGGCGGGCCTGTTCCGGTGAGGCGGCGGCTTCAGCGAACGCGTCACCGAGTCGGGCCCGCTCGTCGCCGGTCACCGCGACCAGCCGCCATGGGCGAAGTCGCCCGTGGTCGGGTGCGGTGGCCGCGGCCTGGACAAGGCGCTCCAGGTCGGCGCGGCTGGGGGCGGGGGCTGTCAGGCGGGGGGCGCTGCGCCGGGTGAGGACCGCGTCCAGGACCGGGTTCGGGGTTCGGATCATCGGGCCGCCTCCCGGGCCGGGGCACGCTCGGGATCGTCGTGGGGTGCCGGCGGGGTCATGCGCGGGTCGTCGCCGGCCACGCGCCGGAGGATCGGGGCGGTGGCCCCGGTCGTGATGACGGTCATGATCACCAAGAGGGTGAACAGGGTCTCGGTCATGACGCCGGTCTGCAGGCCGATGCCCAGGACGACGAGTTCGGTCAGGCCGCGGCAGTTCATGAGCGTGCCGACTGCGGCCGACCAGCGCCAGTCGGAGCCGGTGAGCCGGGCGGCGCCGGCCGCGCCGCCCCACTTGCCGACGACAGCGACGGCGAGGATGGCCGCTGCCCAGCCCCACTGTCCGGCGGGCAGGTTGGAGAAGTCGGTGTGCAGGCCGGCGTCGACGAAGAACAGCGGCAGCAGGAGCGGCAGGACGACGGCGCGGATGCGCGCGGCGCTGCGCTCGACGGCCGGAAGGCCGCGGGGGGCGGCGGCGCCGCACAGGAAGGCGCCGAAGGCGGGGTGCACGCCGATCTGGTCCGTGGTGTAGGCGCTGAGGCACAGCCCGGCGAACAGGAGGGCCAGGACGAGTTCATCGCTGGTGCGGCCGGCGCGCTCGAGCATGGTGCGCAGCAGGGGGCGTATGAGGGCGAGGCCGACGGCGAAGGCGGCGGTCAGGGTGAGGGTGGTCAGAGCCGACAGGGCGGTGCCGGTGGTGGCCAGGGCGACGGCGGCGGTGAGCAGGCACCAGGCGAGGACGTCGTCGGTGGCGGCGCAGGCCAGGGCGAAGGTTCCCAGGGCGGTGGTCTCCAAGCCGCGGTCGGCGAGGATCCGGGCGAGGACCGGGAAGGCGGTGATGCTCAGGGCGACGGCGACGAACAGCGTGAACGGCAGCCGCCCGACCCCGTCGGGGGCGAAGTGCGGGTAGAGGGCGGCGGCCAGTGCGGCGCCGAGGACCATAGGGAGCAGGAGGCCGGTGAGGCTGACCGCGGCGACGGCACCGCGGGTGGTGCGCAAGCTGCGCAGATCGAGTTCCAGTCCGATCAGGAACAGGAACGCCAGGAGGCCGAGGTTGCCCAGGGCGGAGGTGATGGGCAGGACTGAGGGCGGCAGAAGGTGGTGCTGGACGGTGGGGGCGAGCCACCCGAGCAGCGAGGGGCCGAGCAGGATACCGGCCAGGATTTCGCCGATGACCGGGGGCTGGCCGAGCAGCCTTACGGCCCGCCCACCGGCCTGGCAGGCGAGGACCACGGCCGGGACGGCGAGGAGCAGGGGCAGCAACGGGTCGGACACGACAGCTCCAGGAGTCGGGCGGAGGACCACACGGCGGTGCGGGGCCGGTCGCGGGCGCAGATCGGGGTGGCTCAGGCGCGGGTCAGCGGCAGGGTGGTGCAGCGCAGCGAGCCGGGGATCCGGGTGACCTCGCGGTAGTCGACGGTGAGAACCTCGAGTCCGCGTGCGGCGAGTTCCAACGCGATGCGGCCGCTGCCGGCGGCGACGATCACGCTGTCCGGAGCGATCGCGAGGACGTTGGCCTGGACGGCCCGCGCCTCTGCCCCAGTGAGGTCGATGAGATCGAAATGCTGCTCGAACCAGCTCAGTTCGGCGGGCGGGAAGACGGCGCGGTGGATCAGGGCGGTGCGGGGGGCGACGATGTTGAAGTGGTCGTCCAAGTGGACGATGCCGCTGGTGGCGAAGCGGACCGGTCGGACCTCGCGGTCGACGCCGTGCTGGGCCAGCGCCCGCTGCAGCGCCGCCACGCCCGCGGGTGACGTCTCTTCGCCGAGGCCGACCAGGACGGTGCCGGTGTGCAGGGCGACGTCACCGCCCTCGATGGTGCCCTCGTCCAGGTGGGCGACGTGCGGGGCGCCGGTCAGCAGCGGGGCGAGCGCGTCAGCCTCGGGGCGGCGGTGCGTGGCGTTCAGGCGCGCCATGACCAGGACGTGGTCGATGACGAAGGCGATGTCGCGGGGGTAGTGCTGGACCGGGCAGCCCGGCGCGGCGTCGAGGAGGGTCACCTCGGTGCCGCGGCCGCGGAGGAGGTCGATCAGGGTGTCCTGCTGGGCGCGGACGGTGGCCGGGTCGTACGGCTGCCAGGAGCTGGTGGTCTTCTGGCGGGTCAGGACGGGGTGGATGTCGGGGCCGTCGAGGTCGGTGGTGACGTCGCTCGCGTGGCGCATGGCGACGTGGCGCAGGGCGCCGTACTCGCTGGTGGCGTGCGGGGTGAGCACGATCATCTCTCCTGGGCGGGGTGCGGGACGGGTCGGAGGTGAGCCGGACGCGGCGCATACGGTCCCAGGAGGTGCGGGGTCCCGGGGGCCGGCAGGTCAGGGCTGCCGGCCCCCGGAGGTCTCGCGGGTGTCAGTCGACGAGGCACTTCTTCTGGGTGTCGGGGACCTGGGGCAGCCAGTGCACGGCGTCGTCGCGGAAGGACTGGTTGACGGGGACGAGATCGGCGCCGCTGGTGTCGTCCAGGGCCGTGACGACGATGCCGAGCTCGGGAACGTCGCTGTCGATCGCCGCGAGGCGGCTGCCGCAGTTCGGGCAGAAGCCCCGCTGGGCCTCGTCCTCGAACGTGGTGAACCAGGTCGGTTCGACACCGTTGGTCCAGGTGACGTTCTCGGGGGCGAATCCGGCCCACCACATCATCGGTCCGCCGCCGAGCTTCTTGCAGTGCCGGCAGCTGCAGGTGTGCGGGTAGACGGCCTCGCCCTTGACGGTGAAGCGGATCGTTCCGCACAGGCATCCGCCGGAGCGCTCCTGGGAGGCGGCGACGATGTCGGGGGTGGCGTTCATCAGTTCATCTCCGAGGCGCGGTGGGCGAGTTGAGCCCACCAGTGTGTCATCCCCTCGGTGATCGTCAGCCAGCCGTCAAGAGCCTGGGGAAGGTCGATGTGGAAGAGTTCACTCTCTTTGATGAACCGGGCCAGGCCCTCGATGTGGGCGGCCTCGACGCTCATGCCGGCTACCTGGGCGGCCTCGTGCTCGTCCTCGAGGTGGAGTTCGTAGTAGTAGTGCAGGGCCTTGAGCTCGCTGCCGCTGCGGCCGATGGTCAGCTCGCCGTAGCGGTTGGTGATGTCGCGCAGGATCTCGGTCTCGGCGATCGCCACGGCCTCGGTGGCGTAGTAGGCGCCGGCGATGTGGCTGGGCATGTGCGAGCCGACCATCCACTGGTGGAGGTTGACCAGCGTCTCGGTCTCGGGGGCGGGCACGTGGCCGTTGACGAGCAGGCCGAGGTCGGACAGCAGGGCGTTGGTGTAGAGGACGTAGTGCGCGGGCACCTTGCCGCGCTCGCCGCCCTCCTCCAGGTGGTTGCGGCGCAGCTCGTGGGCGAGCTCGGGGCAGTAGCCCTCCACGGCGGTGGCAGCCGCCTTGAGGTACTGGGCGTTGTAGCGGGCGAACACCGAGAGCTCCCCGATGTACATCCGAGCCTGTCGCTCGTTGAGGTCGGCGGCGCCGACCTTCTCGGCGATACGCGCGTACGCCCAGTCGACCAGCGGCGCCAGGTGCGCGGTGACCAGAGCGGCGCCGGAGGTGAACTTGCCCAGCAGGGTGCCGTTGACGGCGCTCTGCGTCTCGGGGTGGGCTTTCAGGTATGCCTGGACGAGGCTGTTGTCGGGGGTCACGCGTCGGCGTCCTCGGTGTCGGCGGGGCGGGGGGTCAGGTGCAGGCCGCCGGTGGCTCCCAGGGCGCAGACGGCCGTCAGGAGCGCGGCGTTGTCGGGCAGGACGAGGGTGTCGCCGCGGTTGAGGGCGGTGACGGCGTCCCGGTCCATCCCCGCGCCGTCGAGGGCGACGCCCGGCTGGTGGCCACGCAGCAGAAGCTGGCGGGAGTCGCCGTCGTCGGGCAGGGTGGTCACCTGGTAGGGGGCGATCACGCGGACCTCGGCGCCCGGCGTGACCTGCTCGGGGTCGAAGGCGTTCGCGGCTTCCTGACGGGAGAGGTCGCCCTCGACGAGTTCCCAGCCGCCGTTGCTCAGCAGCGTGGCCCACCGCCGCTCGGCGTGCTGGTGGGCCGCGTCGCGGACGCCGTCGGCGGCGAAGTGCAGGAGTTCGCGGCCGACGCCGGCCAGCCGGTCGGCGACGGCGCTGGGCCCGGCGGTCGTGTCCGCCATCGCGGAGGGCTCGTTGAGCGGGTCGTCGGGCCCGTCCCCGGCCAGGTCGGCGAGGACGTCGGGGATGATGCGGCTCTGCAGGATCTGCGCGTACGGGTAGGTGTACAGCGGCATGGCCACCGAGACGGAGAAGGTGTCCTGGGTTCCGACGTGGAAGACCCGACGGGGCAGGAAGAGGGCGTCGCCCGGCTCCAGCAGGAAGTGCTCGGCCTCCTGAAGCAGCGCGCGATAGTCGCCGAAGGAGGGCTGTTTGCCGCCGGTGAGCTTCTCGTACGTCTCGGCGGGCCAGCAGTAGAAGTTCTTGGCGTTCGGGCCGAGGTGGACGAGGAAGGCGTCCTCGTAGCCCTCGTGGATCCCGAAGGCGGTGCCCGCGTAGTTCCCTGCGAACGCGACCTGTTCGGCGCCACCCAGCGGCAGGCCCCACCCGTCGATGAGGGTCCCCAGGAAGGTGCCGAGGCCGGCGGCGAGTGCGGGGCTGACAGTCTCCAGGTTGTTGATGACCAGGGAGAACCGCTCGGCACCCACGAGGTCCTGCATCCACGGCACGAAGGCGTCCACGCCCCCGTTCCATGACGGAGCGGTCAGCGCCTGGGGCAGGAGGTCGTCGCGGCGCTCCTCACCGACGTAGACGCGGGCGTGCGCCTTGATGTCGGTGCCGGCGGTGTGGGCCCGGCGGATGGCCTCGAAGCCGGCCAGGGCCTCGTCCGGCCCGGCCGCGCTGGCGGGGATGATGCCCTTGAACAGGAAGGGCGTGGTCCGCCCAGTGGTGTGGTCGGGGAAGGTGCCGGTCCAGAAGGTCTGGTCGGGCGGCCAGGGGTAGGCGGTGTCCATCAAGGCTCTCCTGACGTTGGGGCGGGCTGCCGTGGCCGGAAACGGAAGGGAATGGGGTCAGTTGAAGTAGTCCTCGGGGCCGCCGCGGCGGACGGTGTCGAGGGTGAAGCAGTGGAAACCGCCGCCGAACAGGCGCCGGTGGCGGTGGCGGACCGGGACGACGGTGAACCCGCGGCGCTCCAGGACCTCGATCAGCTCCGGGTAGAGGGAGTTGACGACCACGGTGTTCTCGTCGATGGACAGCAGGTTGATGTCCATGTACCGGCTGCCGATGGGGATGACGAAGCCGAGGTCGCTGTAGTCCGGGAAACTGCGGTCGTCGGTGTCGGGGGCGTAGATCACGTCCCAGGACTGCATGTCCTCGGGCAGGTACTTCAGGTAGGCCGGGGAGCGCAGCAGCATCAGGCCGGGGCGCAGCGGGACCAGGACGCTGTCGATGTGGTTGTCGGCCATGGCGTTCAGGCGGTGGAACCGCAGGCCGCGGATGTTGTCCCGCAGCCAGCGCAGGGCGACTTCGTGGTTGTAGTTGGCGACGTTGACCAGGACGTCGCGGCCCAGGCGCATGCACTGCGCGCCGTCGAAGACCATCTCCAGGCCCAGGCCCTCAATCGCGCCGGCGCTTTCGCCGTCGGTGGCGCGGCTGACGTCCATGTTCTGGCGGGTGAAGTAGGCGGTGTCCAGGGAGTCGCGGGCCAGGGCCGGGCGCGGCATGCTCAGCCAGTTCGCCCCGTCCTGGTAGTAACGGTAGAAGGCGGGCTTGAGCAGGTCGTTCTCGAAGATGCGGGCACGGACGTGGGGTGCCGTCTCCACGATGGTGTTGCCGAGGATGATGGTCTGGTCGCGGACGTTGAGCGGCGGGGTGGCCCTGGCGTCCCAGTGCGGGGAGCGGATGTCGACGTCCTTGCCGGGCGCCGCGGGCCGCAATACCTTCACCCCGCATCCGGTCAGGGCGTCGGCCAGGCCGGCGATGTCCTCGTTGAGCTCGTCGACGAGCTGCGCGGGGATCGGCAGGAGCTCTTCCCCTGACGGGCTGGTGTGCCGGCCGAGGACCGGGGCGACGTTGTCGTAGAAGAACAGCCGCCACGAGGTGTCGGTGTGGTGGGCGTCGTAGTGATCGGCGCGGCCGAGGACGACTTCGTCGAGCCGGGTGAACTCGTCGAAGCTGTTCAGGGCCGGCGACGAGGCGGGCGCGGGCTGGGGCATGGTGGGCCGCCTCCTCGGCGGCGGGCGACGGCGCGCGCCTGGCTCCGGCCGCGCGGCCGGGGTGGGCGGTGCCGTTCGGGGTTCAAGGTCGGGCGGGGGAGGTCAGGCGGCCGAGGCGTGCCGACGTGAGGTGCAGGCGGCGGGGGCGGCGAGCCGGGTGATGATGTCCTCGATCACGCACGGCTGGTCGGGGGTGGCGCGGCGCCGGAAGAAGTAGCCGGAGCACCAAGGCACTTCACCGAAGCGTGGCAGGTGCTGCGCGGTGAGGGCGCGGGCCTCGGGCAGGCGCCGCCAGGGGATCTGCGGGCACCAGTGGTGGATGGGGTGGAACATGTCGTCGAGATGGCCGCCGAGCAGGTGCCGGGTGAGCCAGTGGGAGGTCCAACCGCGGGTCTGCAGGAGGATGTCGCCGTTCTCGATCAGCCCGGCATGGTTGCCGAGATCGGTGATCCAGGTGACGACGGGCCGCACCAGGACGAGGGGGGGCAGCCAGTAGAGCAGCAGGTACGGCACGCCGCCCACGGGCCACAGCGCGGCGACGACCCCCGCCCACAGCACTGCCCGGGCGGCGAGGGCCCGCCAGGTCTCCCCTGGCGCGCAGGTGAGCAGGGTCAGCACCGCGGTCTTCGGCAGCCGCCACAGGGCGTTGCGCACGATGACCCGCAGGACGAAGGCGCGGCGGCTGGGCGCCCGGCCCGCGGCGCGGATGTTGCCGGAGCGATAGGACTGGAACATCGGGTCGTCGTCGGAGCCGAGCTTGGCGTGGTGGACGTAGTGGCTGCTGCGGTAGGGCTCGAAGCCTTCGCCGAGCAGACCCGTCAGGAGGTAACCGACGATCCGGTTGGCGCGGCGGGTGGCCATGAGCTTGGAGTGCACGCACTCGTGGCCGAGGTTGGACAGGTGGCGCTGGCGCACCCCGATGTAGCAGACGGCGAGCAGGGGGCCAACGACGTGGCCGATGAGGTGTCCGGCGATCGCTGCGGCGGCGATCGCCATAAGGTCCCAGGCGACGTCCCACAGGCCGATGGTCGGGCGCCCGCAGAGCTTCTCCAGGTCGGCGATGAGCTGCTGGCCGAGGGCCTTGCGCACAGGGCCGGACGCTCCGGTGCCTTGGCGGGTCCTGCCGGCGGCGGGGCTGCCCATCAGTTCTCCAGTCGACGCGGTACGGATGAAAGGGGGGCCGGGCTCCGGCGCGCCCCCGCGGGGCGGGCAGCACGGGCGACCTGCCGTTGGCGGGCGCGCCGGAGTGCGACGAAGGGGTGGCTCAGCCGCGGGTCAGGCGGCGACGAGGGCGCTGTCGGGGCGCATGCCGGCCTTCAGCACGGGGGCGTCGGGGCGCATCCCGAGCTTCAGGTCCGCGGCGTCGGGGCGCATGCCGGCCTTCAGGCTGGGGGCGTCCGGTCGCATGCCGGCCTTCAGCACGGGGGCGTCGGGGCGCATCCCGAGCTTCAGGTCCACGGCGTCCGGGCGCATGCCGGCCTTCAGGCCGGTGTCCGGGGTCATTCCGGCCTTCAGGCCGGTGTCCGGGGTCATTCCGGCGGTAGCGGTCATCGAGTTCTCCCTGTTCGGTCGCGGGTGATCCGCGAGTCCGGGTGATCGGGCTGTGGAACTGCCGGGCCGTGGGTCCGGCGAGGTGCTGGACCGTCGGCTCGGCACGCCGTGGCGTGGGCGAACGCCGGGGTGGAGAGGGCCGCGCCGGAGCACGTCTCCTCCACCTGGGAGGAGCGTGGCGTGGCGGTCACGCCGGGCGCTTGGCCAGTCACGCTAGAACCGGGCCGAGGAGGGCCGCAACGGCTCTGGCCGTTGCGCCGGTTGCATGGGACCGTTGCGTCCCCGTTGCGCGTACACCGCTTTTGACCTGCGAAAACGACAAATTCTGTTCCTGAACGGGCCCTGTTTCGCGCCCGTTGGGCGCGGCAGGGCGGGCAGGAGGGCTTCTGCTGCTCGTGCGGGCGCGGCTACTTTTGTGGGCCCGCCGGGGACCCACACGACAGATCATCGTGGAGCCCGGATTCCCACGAACTCCACCTGGAAACAACGGCCTGAGGAGCACCCGTGCTCAACCCCGTCGTCATGAAGTCCGACCTGTTGTTCAGCCTGCGGGACACCCTCCGCGCGGAGACCTTCGTCGAGGTGACCACCCCGACCATGCGCAGAGCCGACCTCGGCCCGGGGCGACGTCTGCCGCTGGACTATGACGGCGGGCGGTTCCTGCGGGCGATGATCGGCCCGGCCCTGCGCGTGAACCTGGAGTACCACCGGCGCATCTTCGAGATCGGCGCGTGCTTCCGGCCCGAGAAGCCCGATGCGCTGCACGCACCCGAGTTCCAGATGCTCGACCTCTACGCCGCCGGCGAGGACTTCGACTTCCTCCTGGCGCTCGCCGAGAGGCTGATCGGCCCGCACCTCCCCTACAGCCCGCAGCGCGTGTCCGTCGCCGACCACGTCCGCGACCAGTTCGGCATCGACCTGCACCGCGAGCCCCTCGGCGACCTGCCTGCTCAGATGGCCGCCCACCTGGGCATAGGCGTGGACGTGCCGTTCAAGACGGTCCTCGGGCAGTACGTGGAGCGCGAGCTCGAACCCCAGAGCACCGGTGCCGCGCTGTTCCTGACCGAGTACCCGGTCGGTGGGGACGAGCCGTGCGCGCGGCTGACGCCCGGCACGACCTGCGTCCTCAACCGCTTCGAGGTCCTGGTCGACGGCATCGAGGTCGTCCACGGCTACGAGGACGAGCCCGACGGGGCCGCGTTCGTCGACCGGGCCCGCGCGGTGGACCTGTACGACGACGAGCAGGCCCTGGCCCGGGAGGCGATCGACACGGGACGTGTCCCAGGCAGCAGCGTCGGACTTGGCATAGGCATCGAGCGGCTGTGCATGGCCGCCTCCGGCGTCAAGGACATCAGCGTCTTCCAGCCCTCGCCCCAGTTCTGACCGATCAGGTCACTGTCCGGAAGGAGTGGCGATGGACCTGTCGCTGCGCCCGCTCGACGAGAGCGGCTTCGGCGCCGTCGTCGACGCCGATCTCGCGACCGACGCCGAGAGGCTCGCGCCCCAGCTGACGGCGGCCCTGCATCGGCACCGGCTGCTGATCGTGCCCCGCCAGCACCTGACCCACGCCGATCTGCTGACCGTCGCCTCCTGTTTCGGGACGGTGGACATCGGCGTCGACCGCCGGTACGCCGTCGGTGGCTTCCCGGGGCTGACCGTCATCAGCAACATCGTCGAGGACGGCAAGCACATCGGGGTCTACGACGGGGACAACGAGGAGGAGTGGCACGCCGACAACAGTTTCAAGCCCCAGCTCACCTCGGCGACGATGCTCTACTCGGTCATCACCCCGGCAAGCGGCGGTGAGACCCGCTTCGCCGACGCGACACGCGCATACGCCGGCCTCGCCCCGGCGGTGCGGCAGCGGATTGAGCCGATGCGCGCGGTGCACTCCGTCGAGCGGCTCGGCGCGCTGCAGAGCCAGGCCAGCGGCGGCCAGTCGTCGATCGCCGACGGGAGCCTGGCCGCGAGTCCGGAGGTCGTACACCCGCTCGTGCTGACCCACCCCGTAACCGGCGCCCGCTCGCTGCTGCTCGGTTCCATGGTGATCAGCGGCATCAGCACGCTCGCGGAGCAGGAGAGCCGCGCGCTGCTGGAGGAGCTGCTGGAGCACACGACCAGCGCGCCGTACGTCTACAGTCATCGCTGGGAGCAGGGCGACCTGGTCGTGTGGGACAACCTCGCCACCCTCCACACCGCCTCTCCCTGTGACAGTTCCCGCCACCGCCGGCTGCTGTACCGCGCCGCCGTCCGATAGCCGAAAGCCCGCGCGTTCACACCGCCGGAGGACCCGCGGCGAGAACACGAGGATGCCCCCGTAGCCGCCCCTAGGGTTTACCCATGACCGCGAAGGTTCCCCTGAAAGAGACCGCCCTCAACGCCGAGCGCATCGCCCGCATCGGCCGCGAAGTCCGGGCAGCGTGCGCCGAGTTCGACGCCGACACGTTCGTGGCGTCGGTAATGGCGGACCTTCCCCGGCTGGAGCTGAGCGCCCGGATCGCCCGGACCAGCCAGGGCCTGCACGACCACCTTCCGGTCACCGGGCCCGACGCGCTCGACATCCTGCTGCGCTCACTGCCGCCAACGCCCGCGGCCGCCGAGGTGACCAACGACTTCGGACTGCACATCTACTCGCCCCACTCCGACTACGTCTCCCGCTACCTGCGCACCGCCGAGCACCTGGAGCGGTCGCTCGCCGCGCTGGCCCGCATGACGGGGTACTTCTCCGCCGAGCTCCCGGTGCGGCACTTTCTCGCCGACTTTCCCGACGAGACGATGAAGGCCGTCAACGCGGGCGATGGCCAGGCCGGCGTTCACCAGGTGTTCGGTGATCTCGTTGTGCCGCTTCTGGGCGCTCTTGCGCTCGCGGCCGTCGAGGTTGAGTTCCTCATCGAAGGCGTCGAAGGCTCCCTTGGTGCTGTCGCTCATCGTGCTGTCGTGCTCGTTTCTGCCGGCCGGGTAGATCGTGGTACCCGGTGCCGGCTCCGGGGTCCCGTACGTGGTGGGGCGCCCGGGGTGGGTGCCTTCGCTTGGGACAGACGACGTAACTCGGCGGTAGTGCGACGGGTGTGACGAGAGGGTTCAGTCGCAGTCGCGGCAGCGGCTGCTGGCGCCGTCGAACATGGCCGCCGGATGGACTACGAAGCAGGCCTTGCACTGGCGCTCGGACACCTTGCGGTCGCAGCCGCAGCAGCCGCAGTCGGGGCACGGGGCGGACTCGCAGCGTGCGCAGGCGCGGGCGAAGGAGGTGAAGTCCTCCCCACAGTGTGCGCAGGTGTAGCTAGCGGGCTCGGGGCCGTTGTATCGAACGGAGGGCGCGAAGGTCCTCCAGGGCGCGAGGTCGGTGACGGCGACGGCCAGGACGTAGCCGTCCATGGCCGCGGTCTGCAGGTACAGCTCCTCACCGGCGACGGCGCCGTCACGGTAGGCAAGCCGGCCACGTCCCTCGGCGTGTCCCTGGCCCGACAAGGCCGTGCGCAGGACCGGGACCTGGCTCTGGTCGCTACCGCGCCGCAGTGGGGGCAGGCCGTGGGAGGCACCGAAGGCGAGGATGCCGTCGCGGTCGAGGAGCAGGATGTGGCCGGGAGCTGGGAGGCGTTCGCTGGCTTTCACGCACGCCGCCATACGGGAGGCATTGCTCACCCGCCACAGCGCGACTGCGGCGTCCGCCGTGGGGCCGACGGCAGTGATATGGCGATCGGCGAGTGTGTCGGGCAGAAGGATGTCGGCGGCGAAGGCATCGCAGGCAGCATCCTCCAGGGCGGCGCCACCGTCGGACTCGGCAAGCAGCACGTCCATCAACTCCACCACGGTCTGCTGCAGGTGGTGGCCCAGCTCATGGAGACCGGTGAACTCGCGGCGGGCCAGGCTGGCAGAGGTGGCGACGGCGAGGACGGCAGGAGTGCCAGCGAAATAGGCGCCGGAGACACTGCAACCGCCGCTGGAGCGATCGTCGGGTACGTCCCTGACCTCAAGGCCGGGCCACTGCCGCAGCTCGTCAAGGGCGCCGTCGCCCAACCGCTCGGCAGCGCCGGGGTGGTCGCGCTGCAGAACGGCGAGCATGGCCTTGGCCTGGGTACGGGCCGCGGCACGGCGCAGGTAGTCCATCACTCGCTCTCCGGGCCTAGGTGAACGTGGAAATAGCGGTCTACCCGAGCAGGCCAGTCCGCTTCCGCAGGGCGCTCCTGACGCGCTGCCAGTGTGAGTGTGGCAAAGAGTGCCTGCCGGCGGGCTTCCTGTTCAGCGGTTCCGGTGAGGTGGGCGAGCCGACGGATCTGTTCGCGGCGGGCGGGGCGACTCAGCTCGTGCACCAAACGGTCGGGCAACGGCGGATTGGCAGCCAGGATCGCGTCCGCAGACATGCCCAGGGTCGGTGCGAGGAGGCGAGCTTCGGGCGGGGTGAGCGGTGCCTGCGCGCGCAGCAGCGCGAGGGCGCGCGGTGGCTTGATGCTCAGGCGATGGATCAGTTCGGTGGGACCCAAGCCGCACTGCTTCAGCAGGGCAGGCAGACCGCCACTGCCCCGAGGCGCCCAGCGCGCCGTCGCCAGCACGTCCATGGTGTCGGCGAGGGTCGAGCGGAATTCGGCCGCCTGCGAGGCGTGACTGGGAAGGGGGCTGCCATAGCGGTACCCGGAGGCATCCGGGGCGGGTGAGCCGTCGGCTTCCAAGGGAACGGACAGCTCGCTGACCTGCCGGTCCAGGACATACCACGGGAGACGCCTACCCAGACCGCACCACAGGGCAAACGGCTGCTCCAGGGTGGAAGCCTCGGCGGGCAGCAGCACCGTGTCGGAGTCATGGAAGCGTGTCTCCAGGGAGACCGGCAAGGCGTGCACCGCAGTGTCATCGACCGCCGCGATAGCCACAACCTCGACGACGCCTTCCCACACAGCGCGCCAGATCTGGCCCGGTCGGGGATCACCCGGCGCTGCCGCCGCCGCGGTACAGACCGCATCGGGAACATGCAGCTGGGCGGCTGTAGCGCGCAGCCGCTCATATGCGCTGCTCGATGCCTGGCTCATCGGGCGGCCCCATTCCTCTCGGCGGTCTGTTCCCACTATGGACAAACGACGTCACTCGCCGAACGTCAGGGGGGTTCACTGCTGCGGCGCAGCAGCGCTGCGGCTACCTCTCGGGGATCGCTACCTGCAGCGGTCAGAGCCAGCATGAGCTTCTCACGCAGCGCATCCATGATCGCGGACGTCTGTCGGCGCCCGAGTCCAAGCAGGACGGAGACTTCTGCCGGATCGTCTTCCAGGAGCGACAGGAGCCTCCGCTCCTGCGAGGACATGTCGGCCCAGATTTCCCCGGCTACGGTCTCGGCCTCCACGGGAACGGTCCCGTGTTCCGGATCGATGGCAGAGTCGATGAGCGCGCCATCATCCGCGTACAGCGCGATGAACTCGGCAGGAGCGAGTAGCTCGAAGCGGGCTTCAAGAACCTTGGCCAGTTCTTCCTCCCGGACCGCTCCACCTGCTGCCTCCAGCACTCCGGTGAGTACGGCCATCAGGGCGCGCACGGTTTCCCTGGGAGTCGGCCCGGAGTGGTTCCAGGCAGTGATCCATACTCCACGCACTTCCCAGGCGGCTTTGACCAGTTCATCAAGATCGCCTTGCCAGACGGCGCCGGGCGGATGAGAGGTCAGGGCCCACCGGGGCGAAGTACCAGCCACCGCGCGAAACCGACTGTCCGCGCCAAGGCGCGCGGCGAAGCGCCGCCGCAGCTTTCCCCGCTCGGTACGTTTGGCTTCGTCGATCAGGAAATTCCTGATCGACGTGAAGAACATCTTCTCCAGGGAGGCGTCGTCGACCGTCTTCAGGAAGCAGGTCAGGAGGAAGTTCTCGCCTTTCCTGCTGATCATCTCGAACAGGAGCTCGTCGACGGCCTCGTCTGTCCACGCGGCATGACCTTCGGGCGGTGGGAATCCCTGGGATCGTGCCACCTGACGCCCGACGCGTCGCAGCAACTCAAGACCCAGATCACCAAGCTGGCCGTACCGTGCCAGCTCCTCGTGCGCCCCGCCCGCCATCGACCACCTCGGCCTCACCCTGCGGACTGCGCCGTCCGCACTGGCCTCTTCCTATACACCTCCCGATGCCCGGACGGGGATCCGCCACGCCGGTTGGGTCAGCACGAGGATGCTCGCCCGGCTGCGAGCGGCGATGCGTGAGAACACTCTGGGCACGGACGAGCGGCAGGCCCGACCCGCCGTCCGGCCGATGGGCCATACAGCGAGTTCGCTCTCCCCGCGTCCGCCCTCCGGGACGATACCCAGCAGGCGGTGGAGATCCGCTGTGACCACACGTCCGCGTTGCCGAGCTTGAGGAGCATGACCGGGTACTCGCCCCGCTTCGCCAGCGCGTAATCCGTGCTGCGGCCGATCGTCAGCGCCTTGTTCGCTGTGTCGAGGTCGACGGCGACAGGCAGAGCGAGCAGCCCCCGCGGGGCATCCCCCTGCCTCTCCGTCCCAGGGACTTTGCAGGGACTTTCAGCGCTGTCAGAGGGACTTCCGAGGGACTTTCCGCCGCCTAACGCGGCAAGCCCCCGAAAGACCGGAAAGGGCCTCCGACGCAGGTCAGAGGCCCTTTCCCAAGCAAAGCCGCAGGTGGGGGCAGACGAGTCGAGCTGTACGCCGGGTTCTGTCCCCGGTCGGCCTCGCGGCCGGCCGGGCGACGGCCATCCATCTAGGACCGGCGTTGCCGCCGGCCTCGTGCGGTCTACCCGCGGACTCGGGCGGGCAGCCCTCGAACGTCCGCGCAGGACCGTCTCGCGACGGTCCCTCTTGACCTTGCTCCGGGTGGGGTTTACCTAGCTGCCCAGGTCACCCTGGGCACTGGTGGTCTCTTACACCACCGTTTCACCCTTACCGGGAGCCTTGCGGCCCCGGCGGTCTGTTTTCTGTGGCACTGTCCCGCGGGTCACCCCGGGTGGGCGTTACCCACCACCCTGCCCTGTGGAGCCCGGACGTTCCTCGGCAGGACCGAGGTCCTGACGCGGCCGCCCGCTCGGCTCGTCTGCCGTGGTGACCATGGTAGTCGACGGGACGGCCGGCCCGGCGCAGGGCGGGACGAGGCAGGCGCCGGGCCCGCCTCGGACGGCCGTAGGCTGCTGCACGAGGAAACGTGAAGGAGAACCACCGTGCTCGTCCTGCTACCGCCGTCCGAGGGCAAGGCCTCCGACGGCAACGGCCCCGCCGTCGACCTGGGGACCCTCTCCCTGCCCGGGCTCACCACGGCCCGAGCGACGGTGCTGGACGAGCTCGTCGGGCTCTGCTCCGGCGGCGACGAGGACAAGGCGGCGGACGTGCTCGGGCTCAGCCCCGGCCTGCGCGGCGAGATCGCCCGCAACGCGGGGCTGCGCGACGCGCCGACCCGGCCGGCCGGCGAGATCTACACCGGCGTGCTCTACGACGCCCTCGGCCTCGGCACCCTGGACGCCGCGGCCCGCCGCCGCGCCGCCCGGTCCCTGCTGGTCTTCTCCGGCTTGTGGGGCGTGGTCGGCGTCCGCGACGCGATCCCGGCGTACCGCTGCTCGATCGGCGTGAAGCTGCCCGCGCTCGGGCCGCTCGCCGCGTACTGGCGCACGCACCTCGCCGAGGCCCTGCCCGACGCGGCGGAGGCCGCGGGCGGCGGCCTGCTGCTCGACCTGCGGTCCACGGCGTACGGGGCGGCGTGGAAGCCGGCACCGCGCAGCGCGCTGGCGGGGCGGACGGCGACGGTGCGGGTGGTGCAGGCGCAGACGCGCAAGGTCGTCAGCCACTTCAACAAGGCGACGAAGGGGCGGATCGTGCGAGCCCTGCTGGAGTCCGGGGCGCGCCCCGAAAACCCCGACGCGCTGGTCGTGGCGCTCCGCGACCTCGGCTTCACGGTGGAGGTGGCCGGCCCCGGCCGCCTCGACGTGCTGGTGACGGACGTCCACTGAGCGCCGCGCGGGGCGTCCCGTATCCCGTGCGACGCCCCCACCGGCGGTCGGCCACCCGGGACATGGGGCGGGCGGGGGGCACCCCCGGTCCCGCCCCGTGCGCCCCGAGCCGCGCGCGACGACGGCCGCGTCAGCGCAGGTGGGACGTGTCGTTGAGCAGTCGCAGCGACGCGTTCCCGTCCCCGTAGTACGCCACCGCCGACAGCGCCGCCGCCGACAGCTCCATCCGGAACAGCGACTCCGGCGGGGCCCCCAGAGCGAGCCGCACGAGGGTCTTGATCGGCGTGACGTGGGTGACCACCAGCACCGTGCGCCCGGCGTAGCGGGCGATGAGCTTGTCCCGGGCCAGGGCGACCCGGCGGGCGACGGCGGCGAAGCTCTCCCCGCCGGGCGGGGCGGCCTTGGCGGAGCCGAGCCAGGCGTCGAGTTCGGCCGGGTGGCGTTCCTTCACCTCGGCGAAGGTCAGCCCCTCCCATGCACCGAAGTCGGTCTCGCGCAGCCCCTCGTCGACGCGTACGTCGAGCCCGAGCCGGTCCGCCACCAGCTGCGCGGTCTGCCGGCAGCGGGCCAGCGGTGAGGTGACGACGGCCTGGACGGTGCCCCGGGCGGCGAGGGCGTCGGCGACGCGCTGCGCCTGCCGGCGGCCCTTCTCGGAGAGGTCCGGGTCGTCGCCTCCGCTGCCGGAGAAGCGCTTCTCCGCGGTGAGCGGGGTCTCCCCGTGCCGCAGCAGCACGAAGGTGGTGGGCGTGCCGAGGTCGGCCGCCGACGCCCAGCCCACGGGCGGGGCCTTGAGTGCCTCGCCGGCCGTGGCGGCCGCGCCCTCACTCGCGCCGTCGCCGACCGGCACCGGCACGGGCTCCGTGGCGGCGGTGGCCAGTGCTGCGGCGGAGCGCCCGGGCTCCCACTGCCTGCCGCGTTTGCCCGCGTCCATCGCCTCGTTGGCGAGCCGGTCGGCGTGCTTGTTCTTCTCGCGCGGGATCCACTCGTAGCTGACCTGCTCCGCCGGCAGGAGCGCCTTCGCCTCGGCGGCCAGCGGCCGCATGTCCGGGTGCTTGATCTTCCAGCGGCCGGACATCTGCTCGACGACCAGTTTGGAGTCCATCCGCACCCGCACCCGGGCCTGCGGGTCGAGCGCGCACGCGGCGCGCAGCCCGGCGATCAGGCCCCGGTACTCCGCGACGTTGTTGGTGTGTGTGCCGATGAACTCGGCGGCCTCGGCGAGGACTTCGCCCGTGGCGGCGTCGCGGACGACGGCGCCGTACCCGGCCGGTCCCGGGTTGCCCCGGGACCCGCCGTCGGCCTCCACCACGAACGTACGGGCCATTACAGACCCGACTCGGGGGTGCGGACGAGGATGCGCCGGCAGTTCTCGCAGCGCACGACCTCGTCGGCGGCGGCCGCCCGCACCTCGTTGAGCTCGGTGATGTTCAGCTCCAGCCGGCAGCCCTCGCACCGCTTCTGGTAGAGCCGGGCGGCGCCGACGCCGCCGGACTGGGCACGCAGCTTGTCGTAGAGCTTCAGCAGCTCGGCGGGGACCGACGCGGCCATGATGTCGCGCTCCTTGACGACCGTGGAGCCCTCGGCGTCGATCTCCCGCAGCGCGCTGTCGCGGCGCGCCTCGGACTCGGCGGCCTTGGCCTGCACGGACTCCAGGCGCCCGGTCAGCTCCTGGACCCGCTCCTGCAGGCCCTCGCGGCGTTCCATGACCTCCAGGACGACGTCCTCGAGGTCGCTCTGCCGCTTGGCGAGCGAGGCGATCTCGCGCTGCAGGTTCTCCAGGTCCTTCGGGGAGGAGACCGCGCCGGAGTCCAGCCGCTCCTGGTCGCGGACGGCGCGCTTGCGCACCTGGTCCACGTCCTGCTCGGCCTTGGTCTGCTCGCGGGCGGTGTCGCTCTCCTGGGTCTGGGCGGCGACCAGCAGGTCGCGCAGTTGGGTCACGTCGGAGCCGAGGCGCTCGATCTCCGCGTGCTCGGGCAGGTTCTTGCGCTTGTGTTCCAGCTGCGCGAGGCGCGAGTCGAGGGCCTGGACCTCGAGCAGTCGGATCTGGTCTGCGGGCGCGGCTTTCAGCGGGGGGCTCCTGAGGTCGTGGGTTCGTCAAGGGGAAGTGCCGGGGCGTGGGCCGTCCACGGGTCGGTGACGGCGCGCGAGACATAGGTGCGCAGCGCCCAGCCGTGCCGCTGCGAGAGCTCGTCGAGGCGGCGCGCGGCCTGGGCGCACCAGGGCCATTCGGTGGCCCAGTGGGCGGCGTCGACCAGCGCCGGCGGGCCCGCCTGCTGTGCCTCGGACGCCGGGTGGTGGCGCAGGTCGGCCGTGAGGTAGACGTCCACCCCGGCCCTGCGCACGTCGTCGAAGAGGCTGTCGCCGGAGCCGCCGCAGACCGCGACGGTGCGGACCTGCCGCTCGGGGTCGCCCGCGACGCGCAGTCCGGTCGCGGTGGCCGGCAGGCCGGCCGCGGCCCGGCGGGCGAACTCCGCCAGCGTCACCGGCTCCGTCAGCTCGCCGACACGGCCGAGGCCGCGGCGGCCCGCCGGGTCGGCGGGGTCGGGCACGAGGGGGCCGGTGACCCGCAGGCCGACGGCCTCGGCGAGGGCGTCGGAGACGCCGGGGTCGGCCCGGTCGGCGTTGGTGTGCGCCACGTGCAGCGCGATGTCGTTCTTGATCAGGGTGTGCACGACGCGGCCCTTGAAGCCGGTCGCCGCCACCGTCGTCGTCCCGCGCAGGTAGAGGGGGTGGTGTGTGACCAGCAGGTCGGCGCCGACGGCGATCGCCTCCTCCACGACCTCGAGGACCGGGTCGACGGCGAACAGCACGCGGCCGACCTCCGCGTCCGGGTCCCCGCAGACGAGGCCGACGGCGTCCCACTGCTCGGCCCACGCCGGGGGCCAGAGGGCTTCGAGGGCGGCGATGACGACGGACAGTTTCGGCACGGGTCGAGGTTACCGCGCCGCCGCCAGGCCGCCGGAATCCCCGGGCTGGTCATGAGCACATCGAGCATCCGAAGTCCGGCGGAAGGAGACGGGAGCCACTCTTACGTGTGAAGACGACCGACTCTTGTCGGACGACCGGGCGTGCGAAAACTAGCGTCGTGGCGTGGAGGTGAGCGACACCATGACAGCCTGCGCAACCGAGACCACCACCGTGCGGCGGGCCGCGTTCACGATCGCCGCGGACGGCTCCTACGCCGCCTGCCTCGCCCAGGGACCGGGCGGCGACGGCTGGTATCCCGAGCGCTGGACGCTCGGCGGGCCGGAGCCGTACACCGTGCCCCTGCCCGGCAACCAGCCGGAGGAGCAGTGCTCCGAGGTGACGCCGCTGCCCGACGGCCGCGTGGTGATCCGCCGCCGGGTCGCCGACCGCCACGACATCGTCCTGCTCTACCCGGCCGGTCCGGGCACCGGCGAGCATCTCGTCGGCTCGCTCCCGGGCGGGGACGCGGAGGCGCGGCTGCTGCCTCCGGTCGCCTCAGGCGAGGTGTACGCCCTCACCTACGACCCGGTGCGCGAGATGTCGGCCGTGTGGCTCGTCCACGACGACCAGGCGCTGCGTCCACGCCGGCTGGCGGAGGTCCCGGGGCGCTGCGGGGGCGGCGCGTGGCTGGACCGGACGGGGCGGCTGCTGGCGCTCGACCGCGAGGCGGAGGGGACGGTCAAGACGGTCGCCGTCGACCTGGAGCGGGCCGGGGCGGTCAGCCCGCTGCTGCAGATCACCGAGGCGAGCAACGACCGCCTGCTGCTGGCGGAGCCGGACAGCGGGCTGCTGGTGGTGCGCAGCGACGCCACGGGCGAGGACCGCATCGGCTGGGGCGTGCTGGGCAGCCGGCGGCCCATGCGGTTCGCCGAGTGCCTGCGCGTCCCGGACGCGGTGCTGACCCCGTTCGCGGCGCAGCCCGGCCAGGTGCTGATGCCGGAGGCGTGCGCGGTGGCGCTGCGCGCGGACGGTCCGCACGGCACGTCGATCGTGGTGTGGCGGCCCGGGGAGCGCCGCGCGACCTGGCTGTCGGCGCCGGAGGGCTGGCTGGCCGGGGCGGGGCTGTGGTCGCCCGGGGGGACGCTGCGCCTGCCGTACGCCTGTGCGCACTGTCCGTGCGGTGCCGCGGAGTACCAGGCGCCGCCCGCGGTCCCCGTCCCTGCTCCGGTGGGGAGCGCGGCGGAGGGCGCTCGCGCGGACGTTCCGGAGGGCGGCCGCACCTGCCCCGTGCTCCCGTTGCAGAAGGCGCTTCTGGCGACGCGATCTTGAGTGGGTACACTCTTCCGGCGTTCCGCGCACCCGCACG
>NZ_JBYIQP010000067.1:0-37814 GCF_057707665.1 Actinacidiphila sp. bgisy167
TGGCGGTGACGGTGTAGGGGCTGCCGGTGGTGTGCGGGTAGGTGTACGGGACGGTCACGGTCGCGCCGGCCAGTGTCGCGGTCACCGGGCTCTGGCCGTCGCCGAAGTCGAACGTCACCGTTCCGGTGGGCACGCCGCCGCTGTCGACCGGTGTCACGGTGGCGGTGAACGACACGGTCTGGCCGGTCACCGACGGCTGGGGGGAGGAGGTGACCGTCGTGGTGGTGAGGACCGTGTCGGCGGTCACGGTCTGGGTGGTGGTCGCCGTGGAGGCGGTGAAGTCGGCGTCGCCGCCGTAGGAGGCGGTGAGGGTGTAGGGGCTTGCCGTGGCGTCGTAGGTGTGGGTGGCGGTGGCGACGCCGCCCGTCAGCGGCACCGTCACCGGTGGGGTCGCGTCGCCGAAGTCGATGGTGACCGTGCCGGAGGGGGGTCCGGCCTGCGGTGTGGCCGCGGTGGTCCTGGCGATGACGGTGACCGGCGTTCCGGGGGTGGCCGGGTTCGGTGTCGTCAGGAGCGTGGTGGTGGTGGCGGCGGGCGTGACGGCGGTGGTGGCGGCGCCGGTGGAGGAGGTGAAGTCGGCGTCGCCGCCGTAGGTGGCGGTGACCGTGAACGGGGTGCCGGCGGTGTGCGGGTAGGTGTGGGTGAGGCTGACCGTCCCGTTGACCAGCAGGGCGGAGACCGGTGGCTCGCCGTCACCGAAGTCGAGGGTGACGGTGCCGGTGGGGGTGCCCGAGCCGGGGGCGGCGGCTGTGACGGTCGCCGTGATCGTCGCCGGTTGGCCCACGGGTGTCGGTTCGGGGGGTGGGGAGATGGTGGTGAGCGTCGCGGCCGGGGCGACCTGGTGGGTGTGGTCCCCGGCGGAGGGGCGGAAGTCGGCGTTCCCGCTGTAGGCGGCGGTGATCTGGTGGGGGGTGGGCGACGCGTGGAGGTAGCTGTGGGTGTAGGTGGCGATGGCGCCTACGAGTTCCACGGTGACGGGACCGGTGCCGTCGCCCGGGTCGAAGGTGACGGTGCCCTCGGGTTGGCCGGTGCTCGGTGGGACGGCGGTGACGGAGGCGGTGACGGTGATCGGCTGGCCGGCTGCGGAGGGGTCGCTCGAGCAGTCGATCATGGTGGTGGTGACGCCCCTGAGCGTGGTGTGGGGGGTCGTGCCGACCGAGGGTTCGGCGTCGGTGTCGCCGCTGTAGGTCGCGGTGATCGTGCTCTGGGCGCCTGAGGAGGCGGTGTACGCGTGCGGTGCGGTCGCGGTCCCGGCGACGAGCGGGACCGTCTGCGGGTCGGTGTGGTCGCCGAAGTCGAACGTCACGGTGCCCGTCGGCGTGGCCGCGCCGGGTGGCACCGTCGCCACCGTCGCGGTGACCGTCACCGGTTGGCCTGTCAGCGCCGGGTCCGGCTCGTCGCTGACCTGCGTGGCCGTCGGGATCCGCGCGACGGACTGGGTGCGGGTGCCGCTGGAGGCGGTGAAGTCGCCGTCTCCGCTGTAGGTGGCGGTCAGGGTGAACGGGCTGCCGGCGGTGTGCGGGTAGGTGTGGGTGATCGTCGCGGCGCCGTCGGTCAGCACGGCGGTCACCGGTTCCCCGCCGTCGGCGAAGTCGAAGGTCACCGTGCCGGTCGGGGTACCGGTCGCCGGCGCCACCGGGGTCACCGACGCCGTGACGGTGACCGGCCGGCCTGCCGGTGAGGGGTTCGGTGTCGTGCTGACGGCGGTGGCGGTGGCGGTGGCGGCCCGGCCGACGCTCTGGGAGTGGACGCCGTCGGCGGGCGCGAAGTCGGTGTCGCCGCTGTAGGTGGCGGTGATCTGGTAAGGGGTGCCGGAGGCGTGGGGGTAGGTGTGCGCGACGGCGGCGGTGCCGGCCTGGAGGGGGACGGGGACGGACGGGCTGCCGTCGCCGAAGTCGAACGTCACGGTCCCGGTGGGTGCCGCGGTCGTGGGCGTGGCGGGGGTGACGGCGGCGGTCACGGTGATCGGTTGCCCGGCCACCGGCGTCTGGCTGGTGGACTGGATCTCCAGGGTGGTCGGTGCCGGTTGGACGGTGTGGGTGGTGGTGCCGGTGGAGGCGGTGGCGTAGGTGTCGCCGCTGTAGGCGGCCGTGACGGTGTAGGGGCTGCCGGCGGTGGTGGCGTAGGTGTGGGACACGACGGCCGTCCCGGCGAGGACGGGCGCGCTGACCGGGCCGGTGGCGTCGCCGAAGTCGAACGTCACGCTGCCCGTGGGGTCCAGGGCGCCGGGCTGCGTGGGGGCGATGGTCGCGGTGAAGGTCACGGCCTGGCCGACCGTGGTGGGCGCGGTGTCGGCGCTGACCGTGGTCGTGGTGGTGTCCGGCACGGTCGTGTGGGTGGCCGTTCCGATCGAGGTGGTGTGGTCGGCGCTTCCGTTGTAGGTGGCGGTGAACGTGTGGGGGGCCAGGGACGGGGTGGCGTCGGTGTGGCTGATCGTGGCGGCGGAGCCGTCGAGCGGGACAGTGATGGGCGGGTCGTCGGCGCCGAAGGTGAAGGTGACCGTGCCGGTCGGCACTCCGCCGCCCGGCGCGACCGGGGCGACGGTCGCCGTCACCGTGACCGGCCGGCCCGGTGTCGTGGGCTGCGGTGTGAGCGTGACGGTGGTGGTGGTCGGGGCGGCGTGGACGGTGTGGGGCAGTGTGCCGGTCGATGCCGTGTGGTCGGCGTCGCCGTCGTAGGCGGCGGTGACGGTGTAGGGGCTGCCGGCGGTGGTGGCGTAGGTGTGGGGCACGACGGCCACCCCGGCGAGGATCGGCACGGTGACCGGGCTGGTGGCGTCGCCGAAGTCGAACGTCACGCTGCCCGCCGGTGTGCCGGCGCCCGCGGTCGGCGCGGTGACGGTGGCGGTGAAGGTGACGGTCTGTCCGGTCAGCGAGGGGCCCGGGGCGTTCACCGAGGTGACGGTGGGTGCCGGGGTCACCGTCTGGGTGCCGGAGGCGGTGGAGCCGAGGAAGTCCGGATCACCGTGGTAGGTGGCGGTCAGCGGGTAGGGGCTGCCGGAGGAGGAGAAGGCGTGCAGGACGGTGGCGGTGCCGGCGGACAGGGCGGCGGTCTGGGTGGGTGTGCCGTCGCCGAAGTCGAACGTGACCGTGCCGGTCGGCGTGCCGGTGCCTGGGCCTGCGGCGGTGACGGTGGCGGTGAGGGTGACGGGCTGGCCGCTCAGGGAGGGGGCGGGGGCCGTCTCGAGGGTGGTGGAGGACGCGGACGGTTCGACGAGCTGGGTGGTGATCTGCGCGGAGCCCGCGAAGTCGGCGTCGCCGCTGTAGCGGGCGGTGACGGTGTAGGGGCTGCCGGCGGCGCTGGGGTAGGTGTGGGTGGTCGTCGCCGTGCCGCCGGTCAGGGGCGCGGCGACCGGGGGGCTGCCGTCGCCGAAGTCGAAGGTGACGGTGCCGGTCGCGGTGCCCGCGGCGGGTGGGAGCACCTCGACGGTGGCGGTGAAGGTGACGGCTTGGCCGGCCGGTGAGGGCTGCGGGGTGGCGGTGACGGTGGTGGAGGTGGTGGACACGTCGGCGTCGACTTGTTGGGCCCATGTGCCCGAGGAGGCCGCGAAGTCGGGGCTGCCGTCGTATGTCGCGGTGATCGTGTAGGGGCTGCCGGCGGTGCCGGTGTAGGCGTGCGTCACCGTGGCCACGCCGTCGGTGACCGGGGCGGTCGACGGCGTCGTTCCGTCACCGAAGTCGAAGGTGACCGTGCCGGCCGGTGCTCCGGTGGCCGGCTCGAGGGCGACGACGCGCGCGAACACTGTCACGGTCTGGCCCACCGCGGAGGGCGCGGCCGACGCGGTGACGCTGGTCGTGGTCGGGGCGGGGGCCACGGTGTGGGGCGTGCTGCCCTGGGACGGGGCGAGGTTCTCGTCGCCGTCGTACGTCGCGGTGATCGTCAGCGGGCCGGCGTCCGCGGTGCCGGCCGGGTAGGCGTGCACCACTGTCGCGGTGCCGTCCTGCAGGAGTGCGGTCAGGTGCGCGGTGCCGTCGCCGAAGTCGAACGTCACCGTCCCTGTCGGCGTGTTGGGGGCGGTCGAGGTGACAGTGGCGGTAACGGTAACGGGTGCGCCGGTCACCGACGGCTGCGGGTCGGCGGTGACGGTGGTGGTGGTCGGGGCGTGGTCGACGGTGTGCGTCAGGGTGCCGGTGGAGGCGAGGAAGTCGGTGTCCGCGCCGTAGGAGGCGGTGACGGTGTAGGGGCTGCCGGCGGCGGTGGGGTAGGTGTGGGTGGTCGTCGCCGTGCCGCCGGTCAGGGGCGCGGCGACCGGGGGGCTGCCGTCGCCGAAGTCGAAGGTGACCGCCCCTTGCGGGGTGCGGGCGCCGGGCGGGTCGGCGGCCACGGTCGCGGTGAACGTCACCTGCTCGCCGGGGACCGAGGGGTACGGGTCGGCGCTGACCGTCGTGGCCGTCCCGGCCTGGGTGACCGCATGCGTCCTGGCGGCCGCGGAGGGGGAGAAGTCGGCGTCCCCGTTGTAGTCGGCGGTGACCGTGTACGCGGTGCCCGCGGCGGGGTTGGTGTGGGTCGCCTCGGCCACTCCCCCGTTCACCGGTACCGTCTGCGGCGGCGAGCCGTCGCCGAAGTCGAAGGTGACGGTGCCGGTGGGCGGCGGGGCGGCGGGGGTCGCGGCGGTGACGTACGCGAGGAAGGTCGATTCCCGTCCGGTGACGGCCGGTTCGGGTGCCGAGGTGATCGCGGTCGTGGTCGCGGCCGCGGTCACGGACTGGGTGGCGGTGCCGGTCGACGGGGCGAAGTCGGCCGTCCCGGTGTACGCGGCTGACACCGGGTACGGTTCCGCGGCGGTCTCGGTGTAGGTGTGGACCGTGGTCGCCGTCCCGTCGGTGAGGGTGGCGGCCGCGGTGGTGCCGTCGCCGAAGTCGAACGTCACGGTGCCGGTCGGTGTGCCGGAGCCGGGCGGGACGGCGGCCACGGTCGCGGTGAACGCCACCTGTTCGCCCACGGCCGCCGGATCGGGCGCCGAGGTGATCGCGGTCGTGGTCGCGGCCGCGGTCACGGTCTGCGTCGCGGTGGCCGAGGAGGGGGTGAAGTCGGCCGTGCCCTGGTAGACGGCCGTGACGGGGTAGGGCTGTGCGGCGGTCCGGGGGTAGGCGTGGGTGGCGTCGGCCGTGCCGCCGGTCAGGGGCACGGTGACCGGGTCGGTGGCGTCGCCGAAGTCGAACGTCACGCTGCCGGTCGGTGTGCCGGAGCCGGGCGGGACGGCGGCCACGGTCGCGGTGAACGCCACCTGTTCGCCCACGGCCGCCGGATCGGGCGCCGAGGTGATCACGGTGGTCGTCGCGGCCGGCTCGACGGTGTGGGTGTCCTGGTCCGCGGAAGCGGTGAAGTCGGCGTCGCCGCTGTAGGTGGCGGTGATCGTGCGGGGGCCGTCGGCGGTGGAGACGAAGGTGTGCGTCGTCGTGGCGGCGCCCGTGGTGAGGAGTGCCTCCTGCGGTGGGGTTCCGTCGCCGAAGTCGAACGTCACGGTGCCGGTCGGGGTACCGGAGCCGGGCGGGACGGCGGCCACGGTCGCGGTGAACGCCACCGCCTGGCCGACCGCGGACGGTTCGGGCGACACGCTCAGCCGCGTGCTGCTGGCGGCCGGTTCGGCGAGGTGGCCGTCCGTGCCGGTGGACGGGGCGAAGGCGAGGTCGCCGCTGTAGCTCACGCTGACCGGGTAGGGGCCCGCGGCGCTGTAGGTGTGCTCCGCGACAGCGGTGCCGCCCGACACCGGGACACTGACGGGCGGTTGGCCGTCGCCGAAGTCGAACGTCACCGTGCCGGTGGGCACGCCCGCGCCGGGCGCGTCGGGCGCGACCCTGGCGACGAAGGCGATGCTCTGCCCGGTCACCGACGGATCGGGGGTGGCGGTCACCGTGGTGGTGGTCGCCGCCTGGGCGACGCTGTGGCTGCCGGTTGCGGTGGACGGGTAGAACCGCGTGTCGCCGCTGTACGTCGCCGTGGTGGTGAAGGGGCCGCCGACCGGGTCCGCGTAGGTGTGGCTGATCGTGGCGGTGCCGCCGACCAGGGGCGCCGTCACCGTCGGCGCCCCGTCGCCGAAGTCGAACTCGACCGTGCCGGTCGGTGTGCCGGCGCCCGCGGAGCCGGTCACGGCGGCGGTGAACGTCACCGATTGCCCGGAGACCGAAGGGTCGGGGGCGGAGGTGAGGGCGGTGGAGGAGTCGGCCATGTAGATGAAGGAGCCGGGAAAGGTGTCGGTGCCCCCGGGGGTGGTCACGGTGACGTCCGCCGGTCCCGCGACGCCGGCGGGGACGACAGCGACCACGAGGGTGTCGGAGAAGGCCCGCACGGACGTGGCGGCCTGTCCTGCGAAGGTCACACCCTCGGTGCGGCCGAGCCCGGTCCCCCTGATGACGACGGTCGTCCCCCCGGCGACCGGTCCGCCGGCCGGGCTGACACCCACGATGGCCGGCGCACCGGCGTAGAGGTAGGGAAGCCGGTTGCTGACGCCGCCGACGGCGACCGCGAACACCGGCACGGTGCCGGGCACGGCGGCCGCGGGTGCGGTGACCAGGAGCTGCTGGTCGCTGAGCACGGTGGGGAAAGCGGCCCAGTCGCCGAAGTGCACGCTGACCGCCCGGAAGAGATTGGTGCCGCTGACCACGACCGCGTTGCCACCGGCCAGTGGACCCGCGGCGGGCACGAGGTGGGACAGCAGCGGCGCACGGAGGTAGAAGAAGGTGCCGACGACGGCGCTGCCGCCGGGCGTGGTGACGCTCACGCGCACGGCCCCGCTGCCGGCCGGGGTGACGGCGAGAAGGGTCTGGTCGTCGACCACGGTGACGTTCGCGGCCGGACGGGTCCCGAAGTGCACGGCAGTGGCGCCGCCGAGGTGGCGGCCGACGATCGTCACCTCCGTGCCGCCCCCGTAGGGTCCCTGGTCGGGGAACACACCGCTCACGACGACCGCCCCCCGCTCCCCGGCTCATCGGCCGCGCCGCCCGCGGTCGCGGCAGCCGGCCATGCCCGGCGGCCGGACCCCCCGACCCGCATCACCGACGTCAACACCACTGCGCAAAAAGGCCCTTGGACGCGCCCTGATGCCGGGCCGCCCGCATACCCCGGCCCCGGCGCCACAGCGGGCCGGTCCTGGCGAAGGGCGTGAAAGGTAGGCATTAAGCGCTCCTGAATGAGTCATGCCGGCGTCGTTCGGGGCCGGTCCACCGGGGGCGTGCTTCCCCGGACAACAGCTCGGGGCGGGGTGGGGTGTCAGCGGCAGCGCGGGGCGACACCCGATCGGCAACACCGGGCCGTGGAATTGAGGAGCCGTACCGCTGGATCCCGGACGGACACACCGACCGTCCGTCCGGATCCGATGCCTCTACTAGCCCGGAGCGGCTGGGGAGATACGCCACCGCATCGCATTTCAGTGACTCATATCCGGCAGCAAATCGGCAGTACACGTGACGCCGATTCACCGGAACGAGTGAAATGCGCGCTCACGCCCGGGCCGGACGAAAGATGCCGCCGACGTATTGTGCGCCCGGCGCTCACACCGGCAGCGCACCGTGCAGCACCCCTCCCGCCCCCACGGGGCCACTCCCCTCCCCCCGGGGCCCACATCCCACGGCACGAGAACCGGGGCCTTTCCACGGGACGGAACGACGCCGGAACGGCCGCCGCACCACGTCCCGTTCTCCCAGCTCACGATCACACACGAACCCCCGTGGCCCCGGGAGGCGCACACCGGCTCACACCGGGGCGCCGGCAGCGCCCGGCAAAATTCTCCCCGCGGACCACCCGGCGCGCGAGCGGCACCGCAGCCGCCCGCACCCCCGCACCCCTCGGACTCCAATTCGGCATAAACAACAATAAACGGCGCATAATTTTTGCCTTGTGCGCCATGCGCGGCGCACATCGGTGTGAATGCGCAAAGGAAGTGAGCCGCCCCACGCGCTACGCCATTCGGGTGGTGCATTATGCATGAATCTGGCCTGCGTGGCGTGAATCGATGCCTACTGAAAGTCATCGACAGGTGGGCGCGGCTTTCCCGTCAGGGAATACGGCCAGCTGTGCGGTGTGCGACCGGACACGCCGCCTTCTCTCTCCCTCTTCAGGGCTGCGGCCTGTGGGCGGGGGCGCTCCCACTCGCTGCATGGATCCCGCGAAAGGGCCCAACCATGGCAAGTTCGACGACCACGCTCACTTCCACTCCCAACCCGTCCGCCTGCGGGGAGGCAGTCACCTTCACCGCTCAAGTCAGCGCGGTACCGCCGGACCCGGGCATCCCGACCGGCACGGTGACCTTCATCATCAGCGACGACGGGCCGGCTCAGATCGTCCCGCTGGACGCGGCGGGCCAGGCCTCGATCACCGTGTCGGACCTGTCCGCCGGCTCCCATGTGGCCATCGCCGTCTACTCGGGGGACGGCACCTTCGACCCCTCGTCCTCGCCGCTGATCACCCAGGTGGTCAACGCCGCGACCACGACCACCACTGTGACCGCCACGCCGGACCCGTCGGTGTGCGGGGAGGCGGTGACCGTCTGCGCGACCGTGGCCATCGAGGCGCCGGGCAGCGGCACCCCGACCGGCACGGTGACCTTCACCGGGCCCGGCGGACTGAACCAGGCCGTAGCCCTCGACGCCACAGGTGAAGCGTGCCTGACGACGAGTGTGCTCAGCTCCGGCACGATCACCGCGACCTACAGCGGCGACGGCTGCGCGGCCGGCTCCGTCGGCACGGCCACCGTCACCGTCAATGCGGCCGCCACGACCACCAGCGTCACGGTCACACCGGACCCGTCGGTGTGCGGGGAAACGGTGACCGTCTGCGCCACGGTGACGATCGACCCGCCGGGCAGCGGCACCCCCACCGGCACGGTGACCTTCACCGGACCCGGCGGACTCAACCAGACCGTGGCCCTCGACGCCACAGGCCAGGCCTGTCTGACGACGAGTTCGCTGACCTCCGGCACGATCACCGCGACCTACAGCGGCGACGGCTGCGCGGCCGGCTCCGTCGGCACGGCCACCGTCACCGTCAATGCGGCCGCCACGACCACCAGCGTCACGGTCACACCGGACCCGTCGGTGTGCGGCGAGACGGTGACCGTCTGCGCCACCGTGACCATCGACCCGCCGGGCAGCGGCACCCCCACCGGCACGGTCACCTTCACCGGACCCGGCGGACTCAACCAAACCGTCGCCCTCGACGCCACAGGCCAAGCATGCCTGACCACCACCTCGCTGACCTCCGGCACGATCACCGCCACCTACAACGGCGACACGTGCGCGGCCGCGTCCACAGGCACGGCCACGGTGACGGTCAATGCGGCCGCCACGACCACCAGCGTGACCGCGACACCGAATCCGTCGGTGTGCGGCGAGACGGTCACCGTCTGCGCCACCGTGACCATCGAGGCGCCGGGCAGCGGCACCCCCACCGGCACGGTCACCTTCACCGGACCCGGCGGACTCAACCAGACCGTCGCCCTCGACGCCACCGGCCAGGCCTGTCTGACGACGAGTTCGCTGGCCACAGGCACGATCACCGCCACCTACAACGGCGACGCCTGCGCGGCCGCGTCCACAGGCACGGCCACGGTGACGGTCAATGCGGCCGCCACGACCACCAGCGTCACGGTCACACCGGACCCGTCGGTGTGCGGCGAGACGGTCACCGTCTGCGCCACCGTGACCATCGAGGCGCCGGGCAGCGGCACCCCCACCGGAACCGTCACCTTCACCGGACCCGGCGGACTCAACGTCACCGTGGCTCTGGACGCCGCCGGTGAAGCATGTGTCACCACCACCTCGCTGGCCACGGGCACGATCACCGCCACCTACAACGGCGACACGTGCGCCGCCGCGTCCACGGGCACGGCCACCGTCACCGTCAACCCGGCCACGACGACCACCAGCGTGACCGCGACACCGAATCCGTCGGTATGCGGCCAGTCCGTGACCGTCTGCGCCACCGTCACGATCAACGCACCCGGCAGCGGCACCCCCACCGGAACCGTCACCTTCACCGGACCCGGCGGACTCAACCAGACCGTCGCCCTCGACGCCACCGGCCAGGCCTGTCTGACGACGAGTTCGCTGGCCACAGGCACGATCACCGCCACCTACAACGGCGACACGTGCGCGGCCGCGTCCACGGGCACGGCCACGGTGACGGTCAACCAGGCGACCAGCACCACCACTGTGACCGCCACGCCGGACCCGTCGGTGTGCGGCGAGACGGTCACCGTCTGCGCCACCGTCACGATCAACGCACCGGGCAGCGGCACCCCCACCGGAACCGTCACCTTCACCGGACCCGGCGGACTCAACCAGACCGTCGCCCTCGACGCCACCGGTGAAGCATGTGTCACCACCACCTCGCTGGCCACGGGCACGATCACCGCCACCTACAACGGCGACACGTGCGCGGCCGGGTCCGTCGGCACCGCCGCTGTGACAGTCAACCCGGCGGCCAGCACCACCAGCGTCACGGTCACGCCGAACCCGTCGGTGTGCGGCGAGACGGTCACCGTCTGCGCCGCCGTCACGATCAACGCGCCGGGCAGCGGCACCCCCACCGGAACGGTCACCTTCACCGGACCCGGCGGACTCAACGTCACCGTGGCTCTGGACGCCGCCGGTGAAGCATGTCTGACCACCACCTCGCTGGCCACGGGCACGATCACCGCCACCTACAACGGCGACACGTGCGCCGCCGCGTCCACGGGCACGGCCACCGTCACCGTCAACCCGGCCACGACGACGACCACCGTGACCGTCACCCCCGACCCGTCGGTGTGCGGCGAGTCGGTGACGGTCTGCGCGGCCGTCGCCATCGACGCGCCGGGCAGCGGCACCCCCACCGGAACGGTCACCTTCACCGGACCCGGCGGACTCAACGTCACCGTGGCTCTGGATGCCGCCGGTGAAGCGTGTCTGACCACCACCTCGCTGACCTCCGGCACGATCACCGCCACCTACAACGGCGACACGTGCGCCGCCGGGTCCGTCGGCACCGCCGCCGTGACCGTCAACCCGGCCACGACGACCACCAGCGTGACCGTCACGCCCAACCCGGCGGTGTGCGGCGAGTCGGTGACGGTCTGCGCGGCCGTCGCCATCGACGCGCCGGGCAGCGGCACCCCCACCGGAACGGTCACCTTCACCGGACCCGGCGGACTCAACCAGACCGTCGCCCTCGACGCCGCCGGTGAAGCATGTGTCACCACCACCTCGCTGACCTCCGGCACGATCACCGCCACCTACAACGGCGACACGTGCGCGGCCGGGTCCGTCGGCACCGCCGCCGTCACCGTCAACCCGGCGGCCAGCACCACCAGCGTCACGGTCACGCCGAACCCGTCGGTGTGCGGCGAGACGGTCACCGTCTGCGCCACCGTCACCATCGACGCCCCGGGCAGCGGCACCCCCACCGGAACCGTCACCTTCACCGGACCCGGCGGACTCAACCAGACCGTCCCGCTGGACGCCGCCGGCCAGGCGTGCCTGACGACGAGTGCACTGACCTCCGGCACGATCACCGCCACGTACAGCGGCGACGCCTGCGCTGCCGCGTCCACGGGCACGGCCACCGTCACCGTCGACCCGGCCGCCACGACCACCAGCGTCACGGTCACGCCGAACCCGTCGGTGTGCGGGGAATCGGTGACGGTCTGCGCGGCCGTCACGATCAACGCGCCGGGCAGCGGCACCCCCACCGGAACGGTCACCTTCACCGGACCCGGCGGACTCAACGTCACCCTGCCGCTGGACGCCACCGGCCAAGCCTGCCTGACCACCACCACACTGACCTCCGGCACGATCACCGCCACCTACAACGGCGACACGTGCGCGGCCGGGTCCTCCGGAACCGTGGCGGTGACCGTCAACCCGGCGGCCAGCACCACCAGCGTCACGGTCACGCCGAACCCGTCGGTGTGCGGGCAGTCCGTCACCGTCTGCGCGACCGTCGCGATCAACGCACCGGGCAGCGGCACCCCCACCGGAACGGTCACCTTCACCGGACCCGGCGGACTCAACGTCACCCTGCCGCTGGACGCCACCGGCCAGGCCTGCCTGACCACCACCTCGCTGGTCTCCGGCACGATCACCGCCACCTACAACGGCGACGCGTGCGCGGCGGGCTCTGCGGGTACGGCGACCGTCACGGTGAATCCGGCCACGACGACCACCAGCGTGACCGCGACACCGAATCCGTCGGAGTGCGGGCAGTCCGTGACCGTCTGCGCGACCGTCGCGATCAACGCGCCCGGCACCGGCACCCCGACGGGGACGGTCACCTTCACCGGACCCGGAGGACTCAACCAGACCGTGGCTCTGGACGGCACCGGCCAGGCCTGCCTGACCACCACCACACTGGCGTCCGGCACGGTCACCGCCACCTACAACGGCGACACGTGCGCGGCCGGGTCCTCCGGAACCGTGGCGGTGACCGTCAACCCGGCTACGACGACCACCAGCGTGACCGTCACGCCCAACCCCGCGGTGTGCGGGCAGTCCGTGACCGTCTGCGCGACCGTCGCGATCAACGCGCCCGGCACCGGCACCCCGACGGGGACGGTCACCTTCACCGGACCCGGCGGACTCAACCAAACCGTCCCGCTGGACGCCACCGGCCAGGCATGCCTGACCACCACCACACTGACCTCCGGCACGATCACCGCCACCTACAACGGCGACACATGCGCGGCCGCGTCCTCCGGAACCGCCACCGTCACCGTCAACCCGGCCACGACGACCACCAGCGTGACCGCGACACCGAATCCGTCGGTGTGCGGCCAGTCCGTCACCGTCTGCGCCACCGTCGCGATCAACGCGCCCGGCAGCGGCACCCCCACCGGAACCGTCACCTTCACCGGACCCGGCGGACTCAACGTCACCCTGCCGCTGGACGCCACCGGCCAGGCCTGCCTGACCACCACCTCGCTGGCCACAGGCACGATCACCGCCACCTACAACGGCGACACATGCGCGGCCGGGTCCTCCGGAACCGTGGCCGTGACCGTCAACCCGGCGGGCAGCAGCACCGTCCTGACCGTGACGCCGAGCCCGTCCGTGTGCGGGCAGACGGTGACGCTCACGGCGACCGTGGCGGTCGTGCCGCCGGGTGTCGCCACTCCCACCGGTTCGGTGACGTTCTTCGACGGTGCCGTCCCGCTGGGGACCGCGATGCTCGTGGGCAACACCGCGACGTTGTCGGTGCCGTTGAACACGGGTACGCACACGTTGCTCGCCGTCTACAGCGGCGGCGGGTGCGTGGCCGGCTCGACGGGCTCGGCCCTGACCACCGTCGGCAAGGCGAACACCACCACGGTCCTGACCACGACGCCGAACCCGTCGGTGAGCGGTCAGACGGTGACGCTCACCGCCGCCGTCTCCCCGGTCGCGCCCGGCGGCGGGACCCCGACGGGGACGGTGACGTTCTTCGACGGGCTCGCGCCCATCGGAACCGCCCCGGTGGTGGGTGGTGTGGCCACGCTGACGAAGTCGAACTTCACCACCGGCGTCCACACCTTGACCGCCTCCTACAGCGGCAGCACCTGCTACAACCCGTCGACGTCGGGCGCGGTGCTCCAGCAGGTGGTCTCCAACAACCCGCCGAACCTGTTCTTCGCCACCCCGGGCTTCGGCCCGCGGACCGGAGGCGGCAACGTCCTGCTGGTCGGGTCGAACCTGGCCTCGGTGACCTCGGTGACCTTCGGAGGCGTCCCGGGCACCCTGGTGTCGGTGACCGGCTCCCTGATCACCGTGACGGCGCCGCCGCACGCCCCGGGCAACGTGAACGTGGTCGCTCACAGCCCGGCAGGTAGCAGCAACGCGGTCAACTACACATACCTGTAGGAGCACGACCGTACGCCCGGGTCCCGTTCCGCAGCCGCGGGCGGGGCCCGGGCCCGTCGGCGGGAGCGCACAGCATGAGCCTGCAGATCCTGCTTCTCACCCTCGGCATGACATGCCGCATCACCCGTTTCATCACCAAGGACACCCTGGCCGCGGGGCTGCGCAGCAAGGTCGCGGCGCGGTTCGGGGATGACTCCAGGCCCGCGTATCTGGTCACCTGCGGCTGGTGCACCAGCATCTGGGTCTCGGCGGCCGCCGTCCCCGTCGCCCTGTTCGCGGGCGACACCACCGCCTACCAGGCCGTGGCAACGGTGCTGACCCTGTCCTACCTGACCGGAGTGGCCTCCACCTGGATCGACTGACCCGGCGGCGACCGACCTCTCGGCAACCGATCGACCACCGACTTCTACGACCACCGACCTCTGCGACGACTGTCGCCTGCATTCGAGACCAGCGAAGGAGTGTGCGATGGGATGCAACTGTGGGCGCGGCGAACGGCCGCGTGGGCCGGCTGCGGTGCCGGGACGCCGGGCCGGCACCGTCTACCGGCTGACCCTGCCGACCGGTGTCGTGCGTGACTACCCCACTCTTCAGGAGGCCGACGCGGCCAACAAGCGGGCCGGGTCGGGCGGCAGCATCGTGGTGGTGCCGGGTGCCGGGCAGCAGCCCGGAGCCGAGCGGCGCAGAGGGGTGTGAGGCGCCAGCGTGTCTGCCCGGCCCGGTGTCCGGCCGTTGTGCCCGGATGCCGGGCCGGGCCGCTGTGTGGGGTCGCCCCGCCGGTCGTCGGAGCGCGGGCCAGCGGGGTGCGGGCCGGCGGGGCGGGGGTCGGCTGGGTGCGGTGGCCGGGTGGGTGCGGTGGCCGGATGGGTGGTGGCAGTGGCGGTGGGCGGTCGGGTCAGGCTCCTGGGGGGTGGGGCAGATGGCCCCACACCAGTTGTGATCCGCCGAACGTCGCGTTGTCGAAGAAGGGTGCGGCGACGCCGGCGACGAGGGTGGCGCTGCTGTAGTCGAGCGTGCCGCCGCTGAGCCGGGCGCGTTTGAAGTAGATTTCGCTGCCGCCCAGTGTGGCGCCGGTGAACTCGAGTATTCCTCCGCTGAGTGTCACGTCCCCGAAATGGACCGTTCCGGCGTCCAGGGTCGCGTCGCCGAAGGAGACGGTGCCGTCGTTCACGGTCGCGCGGCTGAAGGAGACCGTGCCGCCGTTCAGTGTCATGCCGGCGAAGGAGACCGTGCCGGAATGCAGTATGGCCCCGGCGAAGGAGACCGTGCCGGAATGCAGCGTCATATTCGAGAACGAGATGTTCCCGGCGTTCAGTGTCGCCCCGGAGAAGGAGACCGTTCCGGTGTCGAGTGTCGCGCGGCGGAAGGAGACCGTGCCGCCGTTGAGTGTGGAGCGGGAGAAGTCCAGGGTGCTGCCGCACAGCGTGGCTTCGGTGAGGTCGAGGGTGCCGCCGCCCAGGGTCGCCGCGGTGAAGCGGGCGGTGCCGCGGAACGTCGTACGGGACAGGGAGAGCGTGCCGTCGCTGAACATCGCGCCGGTGAAGTCGACCGTGCCGTGGAAGTGGCTGCCGCCCAGGTCGCCGCCGTCGAAGGTCGCGCCGGTGAGGTCGAAGTCGCAGGCCGACCATGAGGAGGGCAGGTCGGGGTCCTGCAGGTGGTCGCGGATGATGCGGATGATCGTGTGGCGGACCTGCCGTTCGCCTTTCTTGTGGCCGGCGTGTCCGGGTTCGGGCTGGTAGGGCATACGCAGGTAGGCGCACAGCACGTCGATGCAGACCTGGCGTTGTTCCTCCCAGTCGTCGGCGAGGCGGGCCAGGGCGTAGACGCCGGCGAGGCGTACGGCGGCTTGGTCGTGGCCCAGTTGCAGGGCCGCGGTGGTGTACCGGTCGGCGAGTTGGCCGGCGTCGGCGCGGTGGGCGTCGGCTTCGGCGATGAGCTGCCTGCGGTAGGCGTAGACGCCGGCGAAGACGGCGCCGATGAGTGTCAGGACGGTCATGGTGGTTTCGATGACGTCCCTGACGCCGGTGCCGGCGGCCGGTTGCCGCGGGCCGTTGGGTTGGTGCGCCATCAGTTCCTGCACGTACTGGTAGAGGATCAGGCTGATGGCGCCGACGACCAGCAGTGACAGCGGCGCCACGACCCAGACGGGCAAGAGCTCGGGGGTGTGCGCACCCCGCGATGCTTTGCGTCGCAGTCGTAGTGAGAGTGCCACCCAATTATCATGGCGGCATTTTGTTGCCGGCGTGAGGGGTTTGCGAAATAGTTCGCGGGCCGGCGGGGAAGCGGTGTGTGGTTTGTCGTGCTGCGGCTTTCCGTTCGGCCGTCGAGGGGTTTTCTTCGATCGCGGTGTTTTCGTTCGGCCGGGTGGTGGGCAACGTGTTTTTTCTGCTGGGCAGTTGGGGTTTGAGCCGGTGCTGTTGCCGGGCTTGGGGCTGCGGTGTCGCCGGTGTCCGGGCGGTGTGGTCTGCGGTCGCGGCCCGGTTGGGTTCGGCGGGTCTCGGTGTGGTCGCGGGCGCGGTGGTGGGGCCTGCCCCGGGCCGTCGGTGCACGGGGCGCGGGCGGCGCACGCGGCGGCCGGCCGGCGGGCGGCCGGCGGGCGATCCGGTTCGCCTCTATCGTTCCTGTCGTGACCGTGCTGCGTGGCGCCCTCGTCGTTCTCCGCCCCGCCACCGGCGAGGACGTGCCGGCTCTGGCCGTGATCCGGGGGTCTGGTGAGGTGCGGGCCCGCTGGAACGGCGGGGAGGATCTCGAGGCGGATGTCGCGGCCGGTCTGGACGACCCCGGCACGGCGTGTTGGACCGTCCTTCACCGGCAGCGGATCGTGGGCATGATCCAGTGGTATGCCGAGGAGGATCCCGACTACCGGCACGCGGGGATCGATCTGTTCCTCGATCCCATGGTGCACGGCAGGGGTCTGGGCGGCGACGCGGTGCGCACGTTGGCCCGCCATCTCGTCGACGACCGCGGCTACCACCGTCTGGTCGTCGACCCGGCGGCCGACAACATCGCGGCGATCCGCTGTTACGCGAAGGCCGGTTTCCGGCCGGTCGGTGTCATGCGGCGGTACGAACGCGGCTTGGACGGGACCTGGCACGACGGCCTGCTGATGGATCTGCTGGCCACCGAGCTGGTGCGCTGATTCGTCCGCGCGCTGCTGCCGGCGGCGGCCGGCTTGTGCGTCCGGGGGCTGCCCGGTGGCATGTCCGTGGTGGAGGGGCGTCGCCTGCTGGTGCTGGGCGAGCCGCCGCTCAGGTGGAACGCGGATCGGTTCTTCCCTGCCGGGCGGGCACGGCGGACCTCACCGGTGTCGTTTGCGGCGGCGAGGCGGCCGCGTGGTGCGCCCGCACCGTGTCCGTACCGGGACCGGCGGCTGCGCCTGCCGGCCCGGGCGGGGGGCTGGGGGCGGGGTTCAGATGGCGGGCGGGGCGAGTCGGGTGTGGGTCAGGGTGGTGCTGGTGCCGCCGGGGGTGGTGACGGTGATCGGGGTGGGGCCGGCGGTTCCGGCGGGCGCGGTGGCGGTGATCTGCGTGTCGGACACGACGGTGAAGGCGGCGGGGGTGCCGCCGACTGCGACGGCGGTGGCGGCGGCCAGGCCGGTGCCGGTCAGGGTGATGACGGTGCCCGCGGCGGTGGGGCCGCTGTGCGGTGTCAGGGCGGTCAGGGCGGGAGCGGCGAGGTGGGTGTAGGCGACGGGGTTGCTGGTTCCTCCCGGTGTGGCCACGGTGATCTGGGTGGGGCCGGCGGTTCCGGCGGGCGCGGTGACGGTGATCTGCGTGGCGGACACGGCGGTCAGGGCCGGTGCGGGGCTCGTTCCGAACAGGACGGCGGTGGCGCCCAGGAGGTGACTTCCCGTCAGGGTCACGGTGGTGCCGCCGGCGGTGGGGCCGAGGGCGGGGGTGGCGGCGGTCAGTGCGGGCGGGGCGGCGTGGAAGAAGTAGGCGCTGGTGGAGGCGGCGCTGGTGCCGCCGGGGGTGGTGACGGTCACCGGGGCGCCGCCCGGGGTGCCCGGCGGGGCGGCGGCCGTGATGCGGGTGGGTGAGTGCACCGTGAACGAGGCGGCGGGGGTGGCGCCGAACCGTACGGCGGTGGCGCCGGTCAGGCCGGTGCCGGTGAGGGTGACCAGGGTGCCGCCGGTTGCCGGGCCGGTGGTGGGGGCCAGGGCCGTGACGGCCGGTACCTCGGCGGTGGTGTAGGTGAAGGTGACCTGGTTGCTGGTGCCGTCCGGGCCGGTCACGGTCACTTGGGCGCCGCCCGGGGTGCCCGGCGGGGTGAGGGCTGTGATCTGGGCGGTGGAGTGCACGGTGAACGAGGTCGCGGGGGTGCCGGCGAACCGTACGGCGGTGGCGCCGGTCAGGCCGGTGCCGGTGAGGGTGACCAGGGTGCCGCCGGTTGCGTGCCCCTGCGAGGGGCTGATCGCGCTGACCGTGGGAGGCATGTGTGCTCCTTTGAGAACCTCGTGCAACGGCCCGGCCGGGGTCGGCGCAGGGCCCGTGCGGGGCCCGTGCGGGGCCGGGGCAGGGGTCGGGCGCAGAAGGCGGTGGCGGCCGCCTGGGGAGGTGCGGGGCGGGCCGCCTGGGGTGGTCCGGCGGCGGGGGGCCGGTCTGCCCGGTGCGGGGCGGGGTGCCGTGTGCCGGCCACGGGTGCGGCGGGCGGGGCGGGGCGGGCCGTGCCGTCGGCGCGGGGAAACGGCGAACCGCCGGCCGTCCAGCTCCTTTCCCCAGCCTGGAATGAGCGGCTTGCCTGCGGTTCACCGCCCCAAGTGAGCCATAGGCCCGCTGCCGAGAACAAGGCCGGTTTGTGAAAATCACCTGTGCGTGCCACATGGATGTTCCGCCGTGTTCGCGAATGGGCCCGGGAAATGTCCCGGGTCATGTTTTTCGTGACGGGACCGGGGCCGTGGGCGTGGTGGTGGAAAACGGCTCCGGGTGCGGTCCGGGTCGGCCGGGGGCCGGCCTGGGGCTGCGCTGGTTCTTGCTGCTTCACGTGGCCGGCGGGCTCGCCCCTCCCCATGTCCCGGCGAAGGAACGGGGCGGGCCCGCCGGTGATTTCAGTGATCCACACCGGCTGCGGGGGCGGCAAGCCGCCGGGTCGCGGATCACTCCAAGGGAGCAACGCTTCTGTCCGGTGGTGGTTTTTGAGGGCGGGGCCCGCGGGCGCGGAATTCGGCACGCCGGGAAGAAGGAGGATGACCGCCCGCACGCCGGGCGCACACCGCGGACAAAAATCGCGTCAGAAAGAGGAATGCGAAAGGTTAGTGCTCCGTACACGCCCCGCCGATCGGGTGACTTCGTGTGCGGGGTCTTGTTCGCGGCGTGTCGCTGCTGCGATCACTGGATCAGGCCACCGGGCAAGGCCCGTTGGCACGTGCGATGCGGTTGTACGCACGCCGGTCCCCGCCACAGGTGTCCCCGCGGTGTCCCACCGTGGTGGACGGCCGGGGACGGCCGCTCGGCCCGCCGCACGGTGGCAGGCAGTACCGGCTCCATCCGTCGCGTTCGACTCGTCAGGAGGCTTGTCATGCCTATCTCGCCGAACCAGGGATCCACCGGGGGCGGCACCCTGGTGACCATCACCGGCACCAATCTCGCCGGCACCAGCGCCGTCCGCTTCGGCAGCAAACTCGCCACCGACCTCACTCAGGTCTCCCCTACCCAGGTCACCGCTGTCTCCCCGTCGGGAACCGGCACCGTCCCGGTGACGGTGACCACCCCGGGAGGCACCAGCAACCCGGTGCCGTTCTTCTATGTCGGCGCCCCGTTCAAGACGGGCCTGAGCGATGTCGCCGGGCCGCTGGCGGGAGGCAACACCATCACTCTCAACGGCACCGGCCTGTCCACGGCCACCAGTGTGTCCTTCGGCGGAGTCACCGCCACGCCGACGGTGATCAGTGACAGCCAGATCACCGCCGTCGTGCCCGCGGGGGCGGCCGCCGGCCCGGTCGGGGTCAGTGTCACCACCGCCGGCGGCACCAACAACGGCCTGTCCTACACCTACGTCGACGCGCCCACCGTCACCGCGCTCGTGCCGACTTCCGGCCCGACTTCGGGGGGCACCGCGGTGACCCTCACCGGCACCGAACTCGACAGCACCGAGTCGGTGACCTTCGGCGGCACCCCGGCACCGTTCTCGGTCATCGACTCCACCACCTTGTCCGCGGTCACCCCGCCCGGCGCGGCCGGCGCGGTCGACGTGGTCGTCACCAACCCTGCCGGGTCCGACACCGTCACCGACGGCTTCACCTACGTGGCAGGACCCGGGATCTGACCCGCCGACGGCGCGGCGGCCCCACCCCACCGGCCGTGCGCCCGGCTCGGATCCCGCACGGGCGGCGGGCCCCCTTCCCGCCGCCCGTTTCCCCCTGTGCCCCCGCCCGGCGCCGCGGTCTTCCGCGGTGCCGGGCGGGGGCTTGGTGTGACGCCGTGGCCCCGGGCACACGCTCGGCGGCGCCCGCACCCCGATGGCCTGCGGCGGCGCGGGCGGTTGGCGGCGGCGATCCGGTTGGCGGCGGCGCGGCCGGTGGCGTCAGGTGCACACCGCCGGGGCGGAGGGGAGCCGGCCGTGCAGCAGGTAGCGGTCGACCGCGGCGTGGACGCAGGCGCTGCCCTGCTGGTAGGCGGTGTGTCCGGCGCCGTCGTAGGTCAGCAGCCGGGCCGTGGGCAGTCGGCGGGTCAGGGCCTTGGCCCAGGCGTAGGGCGTGGTGGGGTCGCCGGTGGTGCCCACGACCAGGACGGGTGCTCCCCCGGTGTCGGTGAGGGCCTGCGGGAACTGGGTGGGCGGGGCCGGCCAGTGCGCGCAGGCCGGCAGCAGTGCCGCGACGAAGTCGCCGAACTGGGGGGATGCCTGCCGGAATCGCGGTAGTGCGGCCGCGGTCTGGGCCGCGGTCAGCCGGGCGCTGAGGGTCGCGCTCAGGCAGCCGATCGCCAGCAGCGCGTCGGTGGTGCCGCCGGAGGTGTCCCGGTCGGCCAGCAGTCGCTGCAGTGCGGTGGTCCGGCCGTCTTCGGCGTCTGCCAGGGCGGCGCGCAGGTCGTTCCAGGCGGGGGTGCGCAGCGCCGTCATCACGGCGCTGATGACGTCGTCGCCGGTGACGGAGATGTCCTTGCCGGCCCGTAGCGGGCTGCGGTTCAGTGTCGTGCGCAGGGTGTCCAGGGCGTGGTCGGCCTGCTGGGGCGTATCGCCGAGCGGGCAGTGGGGGCGGGTGGCGCAGTCGGCGGCGAAGGCGTGCCAGGCGGCCTGGTAGGCCTTCGCGGAGTCCAGCAGCGAGCGGTATCCGTCCAGGGCCGGGTCGACGGCTCCGTCGAGCACCATCCGTCCCACCCGGGAGGGGAAGAGGCGGGCGTAGGTGGTGCCCAGGTAGGTGCCGTAGGACACGCCGAGGTAGTGCAGGTGCCGATCGCCGAGCAGGGCGCGCAGGACGTCCATGTCGCGGGCGGTGTCCTGGGTGCCGACGTGGGGCAGCAGGCGCCCGGCACGGTCCTGGCAGGCGGCGGCCACCTGCCGGTAGGCGGCGTCCCAGGCGGCGACGTCGCCCGGTGCGGTGGCGGGCAGCGTGCGGACGGCGCCGGGCGTCGCGCCGGGCCCGCAGGTGACGGGGGTGCTGTGCCCGACGCCGCGCGGGTCGAGGGCGACCAGGTCGTAGGCGGCGCGCAGGGCCGGGGAGATGCCGTCGGCCAGGGCCCACAGGCGGTTCATCGCGCTCTGGCCGGGGCCGCCCGGATTGAACTGCAGGGACCCGGCGCGGTGCGCCTTCGGCCCGGTCGCCTTCAGCCGGGTCGCGGCCACGGTGATGTCGCCGGAGCGGGGGTGGGCGTAGTCCAGCGGCACGGTGAGCGTGGTGCACTCGAACGACGGCTGCTGCGCGCACGGCGCCCAGTACAGCCGCTGCCGGTAGTACCGGTCCAGTGACGGGTCGGGCGTGCTCGCGGCGCCGGCTGCCGCGCGGGCCGCGGGGGCGGCGGCGTGGGGGGACGCACCGCGCGGCGGGCCGGTGGCGGTGCAGGCGGTCAGCAGTACTGCGGTCGCGGCCAGTGCCGCCACCGTCGTGTGTGTCTTTCGCGAGCGGGCAGCGTTCCTCGCCATCGCCACGCCTTCCTCGGCCGCCATGGTCAAGAGCACCGGGTCTGCCGGGGGTTGCCGCGCCGGCACGACCCGACCAGGGGGGCGGTGGTGGGCCGCCCGCACAGCGCCCCGCCGTGAGGTGGGGGCGGGACCAGCCCATCACATCCGCCCGAAAGACGGGCGGACGAAGTGGGCCGAACCGGTGACACCCGCCTGCCGGCAGGTCCGCCGCCCGCGGTGGCCTGCGCCGCCGGGATCGCGCAGAACCACCGGCACCCTGCCCCACCCCGCCGGGCCCTCCGCCCCGCCCGGGCCCTCCGCCCCTGGGCGCCCGCTTCCGGGCGCCCGCCTGCCTGCCGGCCGCCCGCTGGTCGGTGGCGCGGCGTGTGCGGCCCGACGCAGAGAACGCTTACAGCTCGCCCTTTGGGATGAAAACGGTTTCCCCGATGCTGTTTTGGCCGAGGATTTCCTGGCGGCCGCAGCGGCGTCGCGGCACCGGGATCGGGTTTTCGGTCTCACCCACGGGGTTGCCGCACCGGCCGGCCACCCGGGCACGGAACTTCCAGGGACTCCAAGTAGTCTTTTCGATAGGCTAGTTGACGGATCGGGGAAGGAATGTGCGGCCGGTTGTTCCGGCCGTGCGGAAAACGGCTCGGCGCGGCTTCAAACCGCAGGCCAGGGAGCGTTGGGGGCAGCGGGAAGCGCTGGAGGAAAGTCATACTAACGCCTGTGTGTTTTTCTGACGCTCCATCAATGATCGTCGTGGACATTGTTGTTGTCGGTTCGTCATTTCTACGCTGAGGAAAATGCCGACCGCGCCTTTCTGGTGGGCGGTCGGCGTCAACCACCATCCGAGAGAGGTGAGTTCCTTGGCACCGATTCTTCTGGCGGTCGTGCCCTCGCAAGGGCCTGCGGCCGGCGGCAATACGACCACGCTGATCGGCGTGGGCCTGTCCGGGGCGACCGCGGTCAATTTCGGCGGCGTCCCGGCCACCACGTTCACCGTCCAGTTCGACGGGGCGATCCTGGCCACCGTTCCGCCGGGCGTCGGAACGGTCCCGGTGACGGTGACCACCCCGTCGGGCACCAGCAACACCAGCAACTACACCTACCAGGCTCCCGCTCTTCCGACGATCATCGCGCTGGTCCCGCCGATCGGGCTGGCGATCGGCGGGGTGCCGGTGCTCATCGTCGGCACGAACCTCGCGGGCGCCACCAGCGTGCAGTTCGGCGCGGTGCCCGCGTCCAGCTTCACCGTTCTGGGTGACGGCGCGATCCTGGCCACCTCACCCCCCGGATCCGGGACCGTCCCGGTGACGGTGACCACCGCGTCGGGCACCAGCACCCCGGCCAGCTTCACCTACCTGTAGTCGGGGGAACGGCCCTGCCGTGCCGGCCGCCGCGGGGAGCGGGCGCCGGCGCGGGCGAGCAAGGGCCGTGCGTGATTCCCCCGCTTGCGGGAGCGCGCCCGCCGTGCGGGCCCTCCAGCGGGCTCCAGCCGAGGCGGAATCTCGGCTGGAGCCCGCCGTCATGACCCGCTCACCGCTTCAAGCGGCTGGCTTCCCACCCGAGGGTCGCGGTCCGGCCCGCACCGGCCCCTTTGCGGGGCAAGGAGAAACTACCAAGCGCGCAGCGCAGCCGATCCCCCGTCGTTCGAGCCGGCGAGCTCGCCGCGGCGGCGTGAGGCCCTCGCCGGCACGGCGACCGGGTCCACGACACGGCACGGGCGCGGCGCCGCGTCGGGGTGCGCTGCCGGGCGTGGCGCGCCGGGGTGCGGTGGGGGTGCGGTTCAGCGGGCCAGTACGGTGCTGACGGTGGGCCAGACGATGTGCAGTTCGCGTTGCCAGTAGGGCCATGAGTGGGTGCCGCGGGGGTAGATGTGGGTGGTCACCTTCACTCCGGCGCGGCGCAGGGCCTGGCTGTAGCGGTAGGTCTGCAGGGGCAGGGGGGTTTCCAGGATCTGGGCGAGGGCGTCGTCTTTTTTGTCCAGTGGGCCGGGTTTGCCGTTGCCGGCCGAGAGGTGGACCTGGGTGCCGCGCATGCGGTCGGTCATGCGGATGGGGTTGTGGGAGGCCCAGAGTTCGGGTTGGTCTTCGGGGGTGCCCCACACGCGGACGGGGTCGAAGCCTTCGCGGACGCAGGAGGCGACGATGGCGGCGCGGGATGCGGTGTCGGAGGTGTCGGTGATGCCGCTGAAGGAGCCGGCGTAGCGGAAGAGGCCGGGGTGGCGGGCGGCGTAGTTCAGGGCGCCCAGGCCTCCTTCGGACAGGCCGATGACGGCGCGGGAGGTGTTGGCGCGGTAGCGGCGTTCGATCAGGGGCAGGACTTCGTCGATGTGGAAGGTCTCCCAGCGGGGTGCGTCGGGGCGGTCGTAGTCCCACCAGTCGCTGTAGTAGCCGGCCCGTCCGCCGTCGGGCATGACGACGAGGAAGTCGGAGCGGGCGGCGAGTCGTTCGACGTCGGTCTCGCGGGTCCAGGCGGTGTAGTTGTCGCTGACGCCTTGCAGCAGGTAGAGGACGGGGAAGCGGCGTTTTGGGTGGCGGGAGTAGTGCTTGGGCAGCAGGACGCGCACCGGGAGGGTCTTGCCCATGGCCGGGGAGTCGATCGTCAAATCCCGCATCAGGGCGCTGAGCCGGCGGACTTTGGTGATGCGGGCGCCGTCGTCGCCCGTGGGGTCCGGGGGTGGTTGGGGGGCGGCGGTGGCCTGCGGGGCGAGGGCGGTGACGGCCGCTGTGGCCGCGGCGAGCAGGAGTGCCAGGTGGGGCCGGATACGTCGGCGGGTGCGGTGTGAGGGGGTGCTGCGGCGTGCGGGGGCGGTGTCGGGATGCGGTGAGGTCATGGCGGGGCGTCCCTGGGGGCGGCGGGCGTGGCCGGTGGCGTGGCCGGTGGCGGGGCCGGTGGCGGGTCGGGGGTCAGGGGTGCTGTGCGAGGGCGGTGTCCAGGTGGTCGGCCACGAGGGTCACGTGCGGGGGGTCGATCATCGACAGGTGGTCGCCGGTGACCGGGACGATCTGCAGGTCGGGGCAGTACTGGGCCCATCCCAGGTCGGCCTGGTCGCGTAGGTAGCGCGGGTCCAGGGCGGTGGTCAGGGGCTGCGGGTCCTGTGCCCGGTACAGCACGGTGCGGCCGGGGTAGGGGCGGGGGCGGTAGCGCTCTCCGACGCGTGCGTCGAGGTAGGAGGTGCGCTGGTGCTCGATGATGGCGGGGCTCATCTGGCAGCCTGCGGCGGCGATGTCGCGCAGGACGACGTCGATCTGTTCGTCCTCGGGCACGCGGGCCAGGTCCTGGTGGGACAGCTCGATGCGGTGTCCGTAGGTGGTCTGGACGTACTGGGCGAAGCGTTCGAGGCGGTCGATGAGCAGTTGCCGGTCGTCCAGGCCGGGCAGGGCCGCGGGCAGGATCGTGTCGATCAGGCCGAGGAAGCCCGGCTGGTGCCCGTCGTGGTGGAGCTGGCAGGCCGCTTCGTAGGCCAGGCAGCCGCCGAAGGACCAGCCGAGCATGTGGTAGGGGCCCTGCGGCCACAGTCGGCGCATCAGGCGCAGGTAGTGGCGGGCCTTGTCTTCCATGGTGGCCGCTTCGGCGACCCGGTCCAGGCCGTAGACGGGCCGGTTGGCGGTCAGCAGGTCGACCAGGGGCCGGTAGACGGTGGTGGGGCCGCCGGCGGGGTGGAACACGAACAGGGGTGCGGCGTGGCCGGGGGTGGGTGGTTTCAGGACGCGGACTTCGCTGCCGGTGGTGCCGTTGACGGCCGGTCGGATGAGGTCGGCGATGGCGGCGACGGTGGGGTGGGCCGCGATGTCGGGGCCGGTAAGGGGGGTGCCTAGGTGGTGGAGGCGGGCGTTGACGGCGTCGGCGAGTGCCTGTGCGTGGTGGGGGTCGCGGGCGTGGGGCAACTCCTGCAGGACGCCGGGGGCGGCGGTGCCGGTCAGGTGCTGGTAGACGCCGGCGACCAGGCGTTCCGCGGCGTCGCGGGGGGTCAGGACGGTGGGCAGGGCGGGGGTGGTGTGGTGGGTGCCGGTATGTGCCGCCCCGGTGTCCGCCGCCCCGGCGGTCTTCCCGGCGGGGGCCGCAGGGGTGGGGGTGGGGGGGGTGGGTGGGGTGGTCGTGCCGGTGCCGGGAAGGCCCAGGGCGGTGACGACGGCGTCGGTCAGGTCGGTCAGGGTGGCGCCGCGCAGGGCGAGAGAGGCCGGCAGGACGATGCCGAAGTCCTGGCGGACGGCGTTTTGGATCCGCACGGTCATCAGGGAGTCCAGGCCGAGATCGGTCAGGGGGACGCGGGCGTCCAGGCGGTCGCCGTCGTAGCCCATCACGGCCCCGGCCCGCCGCATCAGGCGCTGGTGGACCACGTCGCGGGCGGCCGCTCCCAGGGCGGGCAGGGCGGCCGGGCCGGGCCAGTCGGTGTCGGCGTCGGCGTCGCGGATCAGGTCGGCGAAGTAGGGCACGGCCTCCAGCCCCGGGAAGGCCGCCGCGATCCGGGCCGGGTCCAGGCACAGGACGCCGAGGTGGGGGCGGGTCTGGGCGAGCAGCAGTTGCAGGGCGTCCAGGCCCTGGTCCTCCTGAAGCGCTTCCATGGGCAGGCGTGCGGTGTCGGGGACGGCGCCCAGGCCCGCCCACGGCCCCCAGGCGATCGAGGTGGCCGGCAGGCCGTCGGCGTGGCGGTTGCGGGCCAGGGCGTCCATCCAGGCGTTGGCGGCGGCGTAGGCGGCCTGCCCGGGGGACCCGGTCAAGGCGGCGGCGGAGCTGAACAGCAGCCACCAGTCCGGGCGGTGGCCGCGGGTGGCCTGGTGCAGATGGCGGGCGCCGGTGGCTTTGGCGGCCATGACCAGGTCGATGTCGGCGGCATCCAGTTCGGTGATCGCGCGGTCGTGGAGGACGCCCGCGGCGTGGGCCACCCCGGCCAGGGTGTGGCCGGCCGACAGGGCCGCTGCCACCAGCATGCCGGCGGTGGGTTCGGCGGCGATGTCACCAAGGACGACCTCCACCTGGCTGCCGTGGCGGCGCAGTTCGTCGATGACGGCCGACGCGGGCCCGGTAGCGGGACGCCGGCCGCACAGCACCAGACGGCCCGCTCCTTGTTCGGCGAGCCGGCGCGCGGTGGCCAGTCCCAGGCCTCCCAGGCCGCCGGTGATGATGTAGGCGCCGTCGGGCCGGGCGAACCGCGCCGGTTTCCCGGCCGGCGCGCTGTGCGGGTCGGCGGGTGCCAGACGGGCCAGCAGGCGGGTTCCGGCCCGCCAGACCACCTGGTCGGCGTCGGAGGCGGCGAGCAGTTCACGGGGCAGGTCGTCGGCCAGAGCGGGGTCGCCGTCGACGTCGACGACGGTGGCGCGCAGGGCCGGCTGTTCCAGGGCCAACACCCGCACCAGGCCGGCAAGCGCCGCCCGGTCCGGATCGCCGTACTCCCCGGCGGTGGTGGACAGGGCGCGTTCGGTGACCAGCCACAGCCGGGGCGGTGCCTGGTCGGTGGCGCCGGCGGCCAGGTGCCGGGCGACGTCGGCGGCCGCCCGCACGGCGTGACCGGGGTCTGCCGGCTGCGGCCGTGCAGGCCCGGTGAACAGCATCACGACATGGCGGGGGCCGTCACCGGCGTCTTGGCCCCAAGAACGCAGCAGGCCGGCGATCGCCTCCGGCCGGTAGCCGTCACCGGTGACGGTTCCGCCGTGGGCCCGCAACGCCTCGGCCAGAGGTTCGGTGAACCGGCGGGCCTCGAGGCCGGAACCGGGCATGGGGGTGAGCAACAGCCAGTGCGCCGGGTCGATGTCGTGCGGAGCCGGCAGGGCGGCCTTGGTCCATGCCGTCTCATAGGTGATGTCACGCAGGGCACGCGGAACATCGCCGCGACCGGGAGCAGTGAGGGTCACGCCGTGAGCGTGCAGCACGGGCCGGCCCTCGGCGAAGGCGGTCACCTGCCCACCGCCGGCGGCGGCATGAGAACAACAGCCGTCGGCGGGCAGGAGGTGCACCTGACAGCTGACACCGTCGATACCAGCACCGCCACGGGTGTGGGTGTGGGGATGGGGGTCGGGCGTGGGCAGGTGGACACAGGCGACCGCGGTCGGGAACAACGCGGCACCACGGGCAGGTTCCGCACCAGGAGCGGATGAGGCGACGGGCACGACCACATCCGGCACCGTGGCCGGCGCCGGCGCGGTGGCAGCGGTCAGCGCCATGGCCGGCGCTGGCGCCGGCGTTCCCGCCGTGGCCGGCTCTGGCGCCGGCACGATATCCCCCGCCGGCGTTCCCGCCGACACCGCTGCCCTGCCCGGTGCCGGCGCCGTGGTCGGCGCGGTGGCCGCTGCGGGGGTCGGTGCCGTCGCCGTGTCCGCTGCCGGCGCGGTGGTGGGTGCGTGCAGGCAGGCGTCCAGGAGAGCCAGGCGGGCGGCGGGGGCTTGCGGGTCGGCGTGCGCGGTGCCGGGGGCGGCCTGGGTGATCCGCACGGCGGGCTCGGTGTCCGGGGCCGGACGCGTCAGGCGTGCCGGGAAGGGCTCACGGGTGACGCGGGCGCGGGCGTGGCAGCGCCAGGCACCGGACGGGGACTGGGTGTGGATGCTGACGTCGGCGGCGTCGGGGCCGGCGGGCTGCAGCCTGGTGGTGACGGTGGTGCTGTCGGTCAGGGGAAGCAGCCGGTCCAGTTCCAGGTCGTGCAGGGCCAGGTCACCGGTGGTGACGGCCAGAGCGTCCTCGGCGGCGGCGAGGAACATGTGGGCGGCGGCGGCCAGGCTGAGGACCGGCGTGCCGTGCAGCAGCCGCTCCACGCGGTTCCAGCCGCCGGTGCCCACGTCCCCGTGCCACAGCACGTGGTCGGTGCCGGGGACCTCGACACGCCGGCCCAGCACGGCGTGCCCGCCGCGGTGGCGGGCCGCGGGCCTGGAGCGGACCCAGTGCCGGCTGTGCCGCCACGGCCAGGAAGGCACGATCACCCGGGGGCCGGCCGGCCACAGCAGACCGCCGCCGCTGCCGCCGCAGGCCAGATGCGCCGCGGCCAGCGACGCCCGTACCTCCAGCAGCTCATCGCCGTCACGCCGCAACGAGGGCAGCACCACGAAGGGCCCGGGCAGGACCGCTTGCAGCGTCTCACTGACCGGCAGCGCCGCGATCGGGTGAGGGGAGATCTCCACGAACAGGGTGTGACCGGCGCCTGCGGCAGCGGTGACGGCCTGCTGGAAACACACCGGCCGGCGGGTGTTGCGGCACCAGTACTCCAGGTCGGCGACCACGGGCGCGGCCGGGTCGTCGACCGTGCTGTACCAGGGGACCTGCGGGGTGCGGGGGCGCAGACCGGACAGGTGGGCGCGCAGCACGGGCAGGACGGCGTCGACCGCGGCGGAATGGCCGGCGCCGGTGACGGCCAGCGCTTTGGCGGCGTAGCCGGCCTGCTCCAACTCCGCGAGGAGAGCGGCGACGGGCCCGGCCGGGCCGGTGACGGTGCAGCGCCGCGGGGAGGCATACACCGCGATGTCCACCTGGGGGTGACGGCGCAGCAGGTGGGCGCGGGCGTCGTCGGGGAGCTCGACGGCGGCCATCGCGCCGCCCCCGGCCTCGTCGACGGCGGCAAGGGCGCGGGCGCGGTGCACCATCAGGCGTACCGCGTCCTCGACGTCCAGGGCGCCGGTCACCACGGCGGCGGCGACCTCGCCCATGGAATGGCCGATGACCGCGGCCGGGGTGATGCCGTAGGCCTGCCAGGTACGGGCCAGGGCCAGTTGCATGCCCAGCAGCAAGGGCTGGGTGCGGTCCACCGCGCTGGTCCGGGCGCCGTCGTCGATCAGACAGGTCAGTGTGGTGCCGGTGACCGCGGCGAAGACCGGGTCCAGATCGGCGACCGCGGCGGCGAAGACGGCATCACCGGCGAGCAGCCGCTGTCCCATGCCCGGCCACTGCGATCCGTAACCGGAGAACACGAACACCGGGCCGGGCCGCTCACCGGGTGCCTCAGCCGGTTGCTCCGGCACCCGGTGAGGAGCGACGACAGCCGGGCCCGTCTGGCCACGGGCCAGGTCACGCAGCTGCCGGATCAACTCGACGCGGTCCCGGCCGACCACGGCACCGGCCACCGGCCCACGACGCCGGGTGGCCAACGTGTGGGCAAGGCCACCCAGGTCCGCCTCGCCACCGGCAGGGGTGGCCAGCCAGTCCGCCAAAGCCGCGGCCGCCTCGCCCACACGCGTCTCCGACCGAGCCGACACGACCAGCACATACGGCACCCGCCCCGTGCCGCCCGACCGACCAGAATCCGGGCCGGACGCCGGGGCGGACGCCGGGGCGGCCCCCGCACCGGACGCCGCATCGGTTCCCACATCGGCCCTCGTGCCAGACCCCGCATCGGCCCTCGTGCCAGACCCCGCGTCGGCCCTCGTGCCAGACACCGCACCGGACGCCGGGGCGGGCCGCGGGGCGGCGGACCCCGTGCCGGTTGCCGGCCCGGAGTTCGGGCCGGGCGCCCGGTCGGCCCCCGCGCCAGACCCCGCACCGGACGCCACATCGGTTCCCACATCGGCCCCCGCGCCAGACCCCGCACCGGACGCCACATCGGTTCCCACATCGGCCCTCGCGCCAGACCCCGCACCGGACGCCACATCGGTTCCCACATCGGCCCCGGGGTTGGCCCCCGGACCAGATCCCGCGCCGGACGCCGGGGCGGACCGCGGGGCGGCGGACCCCGCGCCGGTTGCCGGCCCGGAGTTCGGGCCGGGCGCCCGGTCGGCCCCCGCGCCGGGCGGCGGCGTGGACAGCGCGCCGGGCGAAAGGGGACCGGGCGAACGGCGGCCGGCAAGCGGTACCGGCGCCGGGGCGGTCAGGACGACGTGAGCGTTGGTGCCGCCGAACCCGAACGCGGACACCCCGGCTGCCGCGACCCGGTCCCCCAGGGCCGGCAACGCCGTCGGCACGGCGACCACCCGCAGCCGCCCGGCGTCGAAATCGATGTGCGGGTTGGGCGTACGGAAATGCAGACTGGGCGGCACCGTCCCGTGATGCAACGCCAGTACGGTCTTGACCAGACCGACCAGACCCGCCGCGCCTTCCAGATGCCCCAGGTTGGTCTTGACCGACCCGATCAGCAACGGCCGGTCAGACCCACGACCCCGACCCAGAACAGCCGCCAGCGCCCCGGCTTCGATCGGGTCTCCCAGCAGCGTCCCCGTACCGTGCGCCTCCACGTAGTCGATGTCCGCCGGCTCCACACCGGCACAACGCAAAGCCGCCCGCACCACCTGTTCCTGCGCGGCCGGATTGGGCGCCATCAACCCCGCCGAACGCCCGTCGGAGTTGACGGCACTGCCCCGCACGAGAGCAAGGACGGTGTCCCCGTCCCGTTCGGCGTCGGCCAACCGCTTCAACACCACCACGGCACAGCCCTCACCCCGGGCGATACCGTCAGCGGCAGCATCGAACGCCTTGCAGCGGCCATCAGCAGCAAGCGCGCCCGCCTGGTCGAACGCGGCAGTGACCGCCGGCGACAACAACACGTTGACACCGCCGACCAACGCGGTGTCACACTCCTGGCTGCGCAGGCTCCGGCACGCCTGATGCACCGCCACCAACGACGCCGAACAAGCCGTGTCCACGGTGATACTCGGCCCACGGGCATCCAGCAGATACGACAGACGATTCGCGACGATACTGCCGGCCGCGCCCGTACTGGTCCACGCGGTCACCGCCGCCGGATCAGCAGTGGTCAGATGACCGTAATCCAGCGAACTGAGACCGACGAACACCCCCGTAGCGCTCCCGGCAAGTCCCCCAGCGGGAATCCCCGCATGGTCCAAAGCCTCCCAGGCCACCTCCAGCAACAGACGCTGCTGCGGGTCCATGGTCTCGGCTTCCTTCGGCGTGATACCGAAAAAATCGGCATCAAAGGCCGCGACGTCCTCCAGGAAACCACCCCAGCCCGTCGTACGCGCCAACACCTCCGCCGTCGTGGCCGAACCATCCTCGAAATCACGCCACCGGCCCTCGGGCACAGTCCCGATCATGTCCCGGCCGGCCAGCAGCGCCCGCCAGAACTGCTCCGGGCCCTCGATACCCCCCGGCAGGCGACACCCGATCCCCACCACCGCGACCGGCTCCCGCTCCGACAACCCCACACTCGCAGCCGCGCCCACCGGCGCAGCCACGACAGCAGCCCGAGCCGCAGCCGCGTCCCCCACCACCGACGGCACGACATGCGAACCCGAAACCACATCCGACGCCGCAGCCGGTGCCGCAGCCGGTGCCGGATGCGAGCCCCCGCCTGACGCCGCACCCGAGGCCGCAGCCGGGGCCGGAGGCAAGGCCGTGTCTCCCACCAGGTCCGGTGCCGCAGCCGCAGCCGCACCTGATGCCGAAGCCTGGGACGGGGCCACATCCGAGGCCGGCCCTGGATGCGCGGCCGCAGCCGGGGCCGGAGGCAAGGCCGTGTCTCCCCCCAGGTCCGGTGCCGCAGCCGCAGCCGCACCTGATGCCGGAGCCTGGGACGGGGCCACATCCGAGGCCACACCCGGGGCCGCATCCACGGCAACATCCGGGGCCGCAGCACAAGCCGGCTGCGAGGCCGCGTCCGGTACCGAAGCCCACGCGGCGTCTCCCACCGCGTCTGCCATCGCGTCTCCCACCGCGTCTGCCATCGCGGCCGGTGAGGTGGCGGTCAGCGAGGCGACCAGTGCGTCGATGGTGGGGTTCTCCCACAGCAAGGTCGCCGGCAAGCGCCGGCCCACGACCTCCTCCAGCCGGCCCGACAGGTCCACCGCATCACGCGAGGTCAGCCCGTACTCAGCCACCGGGACGTCATCGCTGAGGCCTGCCGGGTCCACCGCACAGCACTCCCCGACCCACTGACGCAGCAACGCCCGCAGCCGCACCGCCGAGACTGCCTCGCCGCCCTGCCGGCCGCGGCCCCCGCTCATCAACGCTCCTCCCCGGCACCGGCACCAGCACCGGCACTGCCGGACAAGCAACCCTGCAGATAGTGCTCGCGGCAGGCACTGCGGGCCACCTTCCCACTGGTGGTCCTGGGCACACCGTACGGAGCAACGAGAACGAAGTCATGGACCGCCACCGCATGGGCACCGGCCACCGCTGCCCGCACCGCCCGGGTCACCTCCTCCCGGTGACGGTCGGGATCGGTGACCTGCCGGACGTGCTCGGCGACCACCACCAACCGCTCACTGCGTTCACCAGGCACCGAGAACGCCGCAACGTGGTCGGGGCGGATCACCGGATGCGCGCCCTGCACCGTCACCTCGATGTCCTGCGGATAGTGATTGGTGCCATCGATGACGACCAGATCCTTGATCCGGCCGGTGATGTACAACTGCTTGTCATACAGCAGGCCCAGGTCACCGGTCCGCAACCAGCCCCCGGCATCCTCACCACCGGCCAACACCGCGCCGAAGACCCCATCGCTGTCCCGCACACGGCCGAAATAGCCCTGCCCCACATTCGGGCCCCGCACCCACACCTCACCGACACATTGATCCGGCACCCGGCACCTGGTGACCGGGTCGACGATCGCAATGTCCTGACCTACCGTGCGCCCACACGCCACCAACTGCGTCGCCGCCGCACCCGGCTCCACGACCTGCCCACGACCAGCCGCCAACGCCACCCGGTCGAACGCCGTCACCGCCGGCTCCTCCCCCGCCGGACACGCAGCAACGAACACCGTCGCCTCAGCCAGCCCATACGACGGCCGCATCACCGAACGCAGCAACCCCGCACCGGCAAACGCCTGATGGAACCGCTGCACCGTCTGCGCCCGCACCGGCTCACTCCCATTGATCAACACCGCCACCCGCCCCAACGACAACCCGTCGCGGTCCTCCTCACGCACCCGGTCCACGCAATAGTCGAAAGCGAAATTCGGCGCCGCCGCCACCGCACCCGGATACCGCGACAGCAACCGCAACCACCGCAACGGCTGCTGCACAAACGCATGCGGCTCCATCAACACCGACGACACACCCCCCACCACCGCCATCGCCACCTGCAACAACAACCCCATATCGTGGTAGAGCGGCAACCAGCCCACCACGGTGTGACGCCCGCCCTCCATGTCATACGCCTCAAGCGCCTGCCGGGCATTGGCCACCACATTGCTATGCGTGATCACCACACCCGACGGCATCCTCGTAGAACCCGAGGTGTACTGCAGATACGCCACGTCCCCCACACCCGGCACCGGCGTACGAACACCTCCAGACGCAGGACCGGCAGCAAAGGCAGAACCAGAGGCGGCATCAACGGCAGACGCGGACACCGACGCCGCAGTGAAAGCGGAAACAGGATCAAAGACAGACGCCGGAGCCGAGACAGATCCGTCAGAAGCAGACACAGAGCCAGACGCCGAGCCAGACGCGGTGCCAGACGCAGGGGCGGGGGCGGGGTGCGGGGGCGTCAGCAGATCCTCCACCGCCACGACCGAAACCGTCAGACCGCACTCAGCGACAAACCGCTGCACTGACCCGGCCTCCTCACGCCGGGTCAGCACCATCTGCGGAGCGCAATGCCGCAACGCCGCGGCCAGCTTGTCGCGGTGACCGGGCAACGCCGGCGGGAACAAGGGAACCGCGACCGTCCCCGCACTCACCGCGGCGAGGAAACCGATCACATACGCAAGGCTCTGCGAGGCCACCACCGCCACCCGCGCACCCGGCGAACACCGCGCATGCAACACCGCGGCCACCACACCACAACGATCGGCCAACTCCCGCCAGGTCACCGCCGACACATGCTCGACATCCCCCACCCCGAAATCCACCACCGTGAACGCGGGCTCATCCGGACGCATCCGCACACAACACGCCAGACACTCCGTCAACGTCGCGCCCTGAGCCCACGACGGCCGCGGAACCAAACCATCAACGCCGCTGTGCTGGGACACCGCTCTCCCCCTTCGAGGAACCGGTCACGACACCCGTCCCGCCCGGCCCGGCACGGAAAAAGCAAAAGGGCGGCGACACAGAACACACCATCCCCGCGCAGCAACGCGGAAACGAAGCCAAAACTAAGATCGAAAAGGTAAATGACCCGACTTTTACAGTCAAACTTCACGTATGCCGTGTCGCACCCGCCCCACACCACAACCCGCCAGGCACACCAGGTCGAACAGCCCCCCGCAGACGATCACCACACCACCCGGACGGCAGCCCCCAACGCACCCACCCACCCGCACCGGCCCCCCGACACCCCCGGCCCAGCCCCACACACCACCCCAGCCCCACGCACAGCCCACCCCGACCGAACACCCCCGACCGAACACCCCACACCACCCCGCCCCCGGCCCCACACACGACACGAAACCGGACACCACCACCCCCACCCACCCCACCGGCCCGACACCAAGGGCGTGCCCGCCCCACGCACAAGACGATCACCCATCCGCACACGCACCCCCACCCACAACCTGCGACCGCACCCCCACCCACCACACCAGACAGGCCGCACCAGACGGGACCGGCCCAGGCCGCACCACCGACAGGGCCGACACGACCAGGCCGGCAAGAACCCGGCCCAGCACCAGGCCGCACGGGACCGGACCACACGGGGCCGGCGCAACCGGGGCCGGCGCAACCGGGGCCGCACAGGACCCCAGCTGCACAAGACCGGCTGGGACCGGGCCGCACAGGACCGCATAGACCCAGACCGCACGGCCCCCACGGGGACCAGGCCGCAAGGACCACGCGGACCGGACCACACACGACCCGGCCGCACCGAACCGGCACGACCCGGCCGCACAGGACCGGCCGGAGCCGGACCACACGGGGCAAGACCGCACGGCAGCGGGGCACACCGGTCGCACGGGGCAAGACCGGACCAGGACGGGGCCGGCAGGGAGGGGCGGGCCGGACCAGGACGGGGCCGGCAGGGAGGGGCCGGCAGGGCGAGGCCGGCGGGGCGGGGATGCTCCGTCGCCACGGCGTAGGCAGACCCCCGGACGAAGACACCGACCGCAGGCCGCGCCGCCAGGCCACCGCACCGGCCCGCAGCGGCACACCGTCGGCGTGCCGTGGCAGGGCGGGCCGACCACCGCCCTACCATCGGCACACACCCTTAAGTCCCGCCCGCTTCCCTGCAGCGGCGGCCCCGGTCCTTCCCGTGTACTTCCTCCCCGCCAGACAGGAACGACGTATGCGACGGCCACCAGGCCGGGGCGTGCTGGCCGCGGTCAGTTGCGCCACCTTCCTGACCGCGCTGGACGCCACCGTGGTCACGGTGGCCCTCCCCCAACTCCGACGCGAACTCCACCTTCACCAAGCAGACCTGGAATGGGTGGCAGCCGGCTATCCCCTCGCCTACGCGTCACTGCTCCTGATCGGCGGCCGCACCGCCGACCAGCACGGACACCGCACCACCCTGCTGACCGGCACCGCCCTGTTCACCGCCGCATCGATCCTGTGCGCCCTCGCCCCCACCGGCACTCTCCTGATCGCCGGCCGGCTCCTGCAAGGAGCAGCCGCCGCCTTGATCTTCCCCGCGGCACTGGCAGTGGTCACCCACGACCTGCCCGACACCCTGCGCACCACCGGGGTCGGCCTGCTGACAGCCACCGTGGCCGTCGCCCTGGCCACCGGCCCGGTGATCTCCGGCGTGATCACCGAGCACCTGGGCTGGCCCTGGCTGTTCGCCCTCAACGTGCCCCTGGCCGCCGCCGCATGGGCCACGCTATGGGCCACCATGCCCCGCCCGCCCACCGGCCGCCCCCACCCCGCACACGACGCCCACGACACCCCCCTGGACCTCGCCCTGGTCTGCCTCGCCCTGGCCGGCTGCGCCTACAGCCTCATCGAAAGACACCGACAAGGACCCGCCTCACCAGCCATCTGGACCGCCTGGAGCATCACAGCCGCCGCCCTGACCTACGTCGTCATCCACCAAGCCACCACCCCCACCCGCCTGCCCGCCATCACCCTGCTCCGCAACCGCACCTACGCCGGCGGCATCACCGCCCAACTCCTATGGGGCCTCGGCGTCAACGGCATGTTCTTCTTCACCGCCCCCTACCTGACCCACACAGCAGGCCTCACCCCCACCACAGCCGGCCTGGCCTTCACCCCCATCGCCGCGACTCTGCTCCTGCTCACCCCCCTCCTCCCCAAAGCCATCACCCGCTACGGCCCGAGAACCACCGTCACCACCGGACTGGCCACCATCGCCACCGGCATGGCCTACCTCGCCTACCTCGCCCCCACACCCCATCTCCCCCTCCTCCTGACCGGCCTCGCCCTCCTCGGCGCCGGATCCGCCCTCACCATCCCCCTGACCACCCACGCCCTCACCAACACCCCCCACACCCACGCCGCAACCGCCGCCGGCCTCTACACCGCCACACGCGAAGCCTCCGGCACCCTCGGCATCGCCATCATCGGAGCCATCACCACCCTCCCAGCCACCAACCACCCCATCGAATGGGCCCACACCTACCGCACCGCCCTCACCACCGCAGCCATCCTCATCACCACCGCCATCCCCCCAGCCTGGTGGGCCCTCACCCCACACCACCCCACCCCCAAACCCACCACCCCCCACCCACACCCCGACACCACCCCACACACCAAACCCCCCGACCCCGGCCCCGACACCCACCCCGGCCCCAGCACCGACCCCAGCACCGGCACCGGCACCACTTGACCGCCGCCCAACCAACAGGCCCCGAACACAAGAGACCAGCGGCCAGACATACAGCCCGTCGGTGTCCGGGTAGTTCAGCCGCTTCAGGGCTGGCGCAGACCTGGCTGTCGGCGAGCACGACCGCGAGATCCTCAAGGACCCATACGAACCCCGCTGCCGGGACCTCCGCCACGAAAACCCTGCCTGCATGGCATGGATGCCTGACCAGGTGTTCCTTGCGCCAGAACTGAAAAGCCAGTACCAAGCGATCCGCGTCATGGCAGAAGATGAGCGCTCACGTCGTCGGCGGTGGCCCCCAACTAAGGAACCGGTACCGACTGCGGAACTCGTACTGCGTCCATCCCGTGA